>DATKPX010000660.1:0-5847 GCA_035523855.1 Allostellaceae bacterium | reverse complement strand
CGATGATGAAGAGGATGTCGGGTAGCCCGCCCATCTCCTTGATCCCGCCCAGCGCCCGCTCGAGCTTGTCGCGGTCGCGCGTCAGCTCCAGGAGCTCGCGCTTGGTGAAGCCGCTCTCCGGCTGGCCGATCCGCTCGTCGAACTCCTTCAGGCGCTTGATCGACTGCGAGATGGTCTTGAAGTTGGTGAGCATGCCGCCGAGCCAGCGGTGGTTCACGTAGTATTGTCCGCAGCGCTTGGCCGCCTCGGTGAGCGGCTCCTGCGCCTGGCGCTTGGTGCCGACGAAGAGCACGCGGCCGCCGCCGGCGGCGACGTCGCGCACCGCCTGGAGGGCGCGGTGCAGGTTCGGCACCGTCTGCTCGAGATCGATGATGTGGACGCCGTTGCGGACGCCGAAGATGTAGGCCCCCATCTTGGGGTTCCAGCGCCGCGTGTGGTGTCCGAAATGCACGCCGGCTTCCAGGAGCTGGCGCATGGTGAAGGTCGGCATAGCCATGAGAACGCGATCCTTTTCCGGTTGAGCCGCCGCGGGGGTTATCGGTCCGGAGGGACCGACACCGGAGCGTGCCGCCTCGCCCATCCCGATCGGGACGGGAGCAGCGGCATCCCCGCGTGAGGTTTAGGGGCGCTTAGATAAGGGTTTGGCGGCGTTTTGGCAAGAGCGGAGCGGGCTTGGCGGCGTCCGCCATACCGGGGCCCCCGCCTCACTGCGCCGGGGCGACGGCTTCCTGCGGCACGATCGGGAAGGCGATCTCGAAGCGGGTGCCGCGGCCGGGCGTGCTGGTCACGTCGATGGCGCCCTTGTGGCCGGCGATGATGCCGTGCACCAGGGCGAGGCCGAGGCCGCTGCCCTTGCCCTCCCCGCCGCCGGCGAAGGGCTCGAAGATGCGCTGGCGCGTCGCCTCGTCCATGCCGCGCCCGGTATCGGCAACCGACAGCACCAGCCGCCGCTGGCCACGCTTGCGTGGCTTGCGCATCTCCACATGCACGGAGACGGTGCCGTCCTGCTCGCCGATCGCCTCGGCGGCGTTGCCGACCAGGCAGGCGATCACCTGGTGCAGCTGGGCGGGGTCGCCCATGATCGGCGCGGTGCTGCCGACCTCGCAGTCGATCGAGATATTGGCGGGGATCGCCGAGCGCAGGATGCGGAGCGCGTCCCGCACCACCTCGGAGAGGTCGATGACGGTCTGGCCGCTGCTGTCCGGCCGGCCGAGGGCCAGGATCCGCTTCACCAGATCGCGGATGCGCTGGGCGGCATCCATGATGATCTCCAGGCGGTCGCGCTCCGGGCTTTCCGGCGGCAGCGCGCCGCGCACCGACTTGGTCAGCGACAGGATCGGCGTGAGGGCGGCGGCGATGTCCTGGGCAATCGCGCCGACGAGCTGCCCCACCGCCTCCGCCTTGCCGGAATGGTACTCGGCGGCATCGAGCGCGCGCTGGTGTGCCGCCGCCTGGGCGCGGTCGGTCACGTCGTGGCAGATGCCGATATAGCCGACCGGCTCCTCCTCGCCCTCGCGCAGCATCTCGATCTGCAGGTTGATCGTGCGGGCCTCGCCGCTCGGCCGGACGATGCGCAGATCGGTGGCGAGCCGCGGCCGGTGCTGGCGCAGCCGCGCCAGCAGGCGCCGCGCCGCCGCCCGGTCATCCGGATGGACGCAGGCGAGAAAGTTCTGCGCCGTCGGCGTGAAGGTCTGCGGCGACTGGCCGAAGATCGCGTAGCAGGTGTCCGTCCATTCGGTGCGGCCGGAATGGAAATCGTGCTCGAAGCTGCCCATCGAGGCCAACACCTGGGCGCGCGCCAGGTGCTCCTCGACGCCGCGCAGGCTGCGCTCGTTGACGTTGAGCCGCTCGCCGGCAAGCCGCGTCGCGGCGATGACGTCGTTGATCTCGCTCACCCGCGTCAGCAAGGGCGGGACCGGCTTCATGTCGACGAGACCGACCGCGGAGGCGGAGAGCGTCGACAGCACTTGCGCCAGGTCGGAGCCGACGAAAAGGGCGAAACCGATGCCGATCAGCACCACCAGCGCGCCGCTGCCCAGCACGATCTGCAGCGCCCGCCCGATCGGCGCATCCACCACCGCCTGCGGCACGCCGAGATCCACCTCCCAGCCGGAAGCCGCCGAGCGGATCGCCGCCAGATAGATCGGCGTCCCCGCGCTGTCGTCGGTGGCGAAGAGCCCCTGCTTCTGATCGCTGGCGAGGCCCGGAGCCTCGGCGGGCAGCCGCTGCCCGGTGGCGGTCTCCGCATGGGCGGTCGAGGCGAGCGTCACCCGGTCGCGGTCGATGACGGTGACGGTCCAGCCCGGCGGCAGCGGCTGCGCGGCGAGCCGCGCAGCGAGCGCCGTTGCCGGATAGGAGAGCGTCAGGATGTAGCGCACCCGCTCGCGATCGACGATCGGCAGGTGGACGGAGAATTGCGGCTGCTGGTCGGCGGCGCCGAGGAAGAGGTTGCTGACCACCGCGTCCTTGGTCGCGACCACCTGGGCGATGCTCGCCTTGTCCTCGTATTGCGGCGGCGCGGAGCCCAGTTGCTGCCTGGTGTCGAAGATCACCTCGCCGGTCGCATGGGCGAACAGGATCCAGCCGCCATCCTGCTCGGAGACCGCCTGGCACTCGTCGAAGAAGCGCCGGAGATCGCCGCTCGCGGCGGGCAGCAGCGTCGCCAGCGCGCGGAGATCGGCGATGCCGGTGCCGAGCTGCTGCTCCACCACGCCGGCGGTGGCATGGCCGGTCGCCATGATCTGCACCTCGCCATTGCGGCGCTCGGTAAAGGAGAGGAGGCAGACGGCGACGACGGCGGCGAGCACGATCGGCAGCACGCAGGCGCCGACCACGATCATCAGGTGATCGCGGATGCGCCGCTGCGGCGGCACGACGGAATGAGGGCTCGAAGGTGGCGTCGGCGCGTCCAATGCGAGTCCAGCGAGAGGGTTCGGATCTCCGACGATACGCCGACGGAATTACGAAAGGATTGCCAACGGGCTTCGCCGTTAAGGTTTGGTTTGGTTGGGTAGCAGGAGATGCTTGGTCGAAGCAAACGCCGGCTCGGCGTCAAAATTGCGACCAAAGCATGGAATTTTAGATTTTAGAGGAGGCCGAGCTCGAGCTTGGCCTCGTCGGTCATGCGGTCCCGCGTCCAGGGCGGGGTCCAGACCAGCTTCACGCGCACGTCGCTGACCCCGTCTACCGCCGCCACCGCCTGCTGGACCTGGCCCGGCAGCGAGCCCGCCACCGGGCAGGCCGGCGTCGTGAGGGTCATCTCGATATAGACGGTGCCGTCGCGCCGGACCATCAACTCGTAGATCAGGCCGAGATCGACCAGATTGACGGGAATCTCCGGGTCGCGGACGGTCTTCAGCGCCTCCAGCACGCGCTCCTGCAGCGCGGGATCGCCGGCATCGGGCTCCGGCCGTTCGACGTCCTCGCTCTCCGGCGGCGCCGCGCCGCCGGGCATGAAGTCGAAGAAGTCCTTGCCGTCGTCGGAGATCGAGGCCATCCCCTACTCCGTCTTCACCGTGGCGCCGCCCCTGAGCGCCGCCTCGAAGGCGTGCCAGGCAAGCGTCGCGCACTTGACGCGCGCCGGATAGGCCTTGACGCCAGCGAGCGGCGCCAGGCGCTCCGCATCCTCCTCCAGCTCCGGCGGCGTCCGCATCGGCTCGCCCGACGTGACGTTGGCGTGGAACGCCTTGAAGAGGGTCTCCGCCTCGGCGAGCGTCTTGCCCTTGAGGATCTCGGTCATCAGCGAGGCGGAGGCGGTGGAGATCGCGCAGCCCCTGCCCTCGAAGCTCACATCGGCGATGCGGTCGCCCTCGAGCTGCAGATAGACGGTGACGCGGTCGCCGCAGAGGGGATTGTGCCCCTGGGCGGTATGGCTCGGATGCTCCATCCCATGAAAATTCCGCGGATGGCGGCCGTGATCGAGGATGATGTCCTGGTAGAGGTCGCGCAGGTCCATGGGATCAGCGTCCGAACATTTTCTGCGCCGCCTTCACCGCCTCCACCAGCGCCTCGACGTCGCTCTCGTCGTTGTAGACGCCGAAGGAGGCGCGCGTGGTGGCACCGACGCCCAGGCACTCCATCAGCGGCTGGGCGCAGTGATGGCCGGCGCGCACCGCCACCTGGTGCTGGTCCAGCACGGTGGCGAGGTCGTGCGGATGGATGTCGTCGACGACGATGGAGACGACGCCGAGCTGGCGCTGCCCCGCCTTCATCACCCGGACGCCCTCGAGGGCGGAGAGCTTGCCCACGGCGTGGCCGGTGAGCGTCTCCTCGTGCTCGCGCACCGCCTCGCGGCCGAGGCTCTCGATATAGTCGAGGGCGAGGCCGAGACCGACGGCGCCGGAGATGTCGGGGGTTCCCGCCTCGAAGCGCTGCGGCGGATCGAGGAAGGTGGTCTTCTCGAAGCTCACGGTGCGGATCATGCTGCCGCCGCCCTGATAGGGCGGCATGGCGTCGAGCAGCGCGCGCTTGCCGTAGAGCGCGCCGATGCCGGTCGGCCCATAGGCCTTGTGGCCGGAGAAGGCGTAGAAATC
This sequence comes from Allostellaceae bacterium, assembly GCA_035523855.1. Classification (GTDB taxonomy): domain Bacteria; phylum Pseudomonadota; class Alphaproteobacteria; order ATCC43930; family CGMCC-115725; genus DASZHJ01. The sequence goes on along the minus strand of DATKPX010000660.1, from coordinate 1,315 downwards.
GCAGTCGAGGGCGCGCACGTCCACCGGCAGCCGCGGCGCGGCCTGGGCGCCGTCGAGCAGCACCTTGGCGCCGACGCCGTGGGCAAGCCGGATGATGGTCTCCACCGGCACGATGTGACCGGTGACGTTGCTGATATGGGTGATCGCCACCAGCTTGGTGCGCGGGCTCAGCAGCCGCTCGAAGGCGGCGAGGTCGATGCCGCCGGTGGCGTCAAGCGGCGCCGCCAGGATCTTGATGCCGGTGCGCTCGCGGATGAGCTGCCAGGGCACGATGTTGGAATGATGCTCGAGCTCGCTCAGCACCACCTCGTCGCCGGGCTTGAAATGGGTGCGGCCCCAGCTCTCGGCCACCAGGTTGATCGCCTCGGTGGTGCCGCGCACGAAGACGATCTCGCTGGCATCGGCCGCGTTGAGGAAGCGCCGCACGGTCTCGCGCGCCTTCTCGTAGCGGTCGGTGGAGATCGAGCTCAGGCGATAGACGCCGCGATGCACGTTCGCATAGTCGGTGCGATAGAACTCGGCGACGCCGTCGATGACGGCAGCGGGCTTCTGCGCGCTGGCGCCGGAATCGAGGAACACCAGGCCGGGATTGCGCTCGAAGATCGGGAAGTCGCGGCGGACCGCGCGCGGATCGAGCGCACGCTGCACCGCCGGACGAAGGTTGGAGACGATCGACATGGGCTTCAGCTCCCGCGCTTTTCCAGCCAGGTATCGAGATGCCGCCGGAGATGGGCACGCAGCCCCGGCTCCGTCACCGCGCTCTCGATCGCGTCCACGGCGAAGGATTCGATCAGCATGCGCCGCGCCGCCGGCTCCGGAATGCCGCGCGAGCGCAGATAGAAGAGCGCCGTCTCGTCGAGATCGCCGACGGTGGCGCCATGGCTGCACTTGACGTCGTCGGCGAGGATCTCGAGCTCGGGCTTGGTGTCGGCCGAGGCGCGGCGGCTCAAGAGCAGGTTGCGGTTGAGCTGATGCGCGTCGGTCTTGTCGGCGCCGGGCCGGACCGCGATCTTGCCGAGGAACACGCCATGCGAGCGATCGTCCATCACGCCCTTGAAGATCTCTCTGGTCTTGCCGTTCGGCGCCGCGTGGTCGACGAAAGTGGCAGTGGTCGCTTCCTGATCATCTCTCAGTAGGTAAGCGCCATCGAGATAAAGACAGACTTGCTCATCGTTGATCGCAACTTGGGTATCCTGCCGCGACAGGCGCGCTCCCAGAGTCAGCGTGAAGTTCGCATAGATTGCCGAGTGCGCCAAATTCGCGCGCGTAAGAGCCGTGTGGATCGCCTCGCGTCCATCGATCTGAATCTTGATGT
>DATKPX010000659.1:0-2010 GCA_035523855.1 Allostellaceae bacterium | reverse complement strand
GCATCAAGCTCGAGCTCATCCCCGGCGACGGCAAGCAGGTGATCACCAAGTTCCGCGCCCGCAACCACGACATCGCGATCCTCGATTGGGGGCCGGACTACCAGGACCCCAACACCAACGCGCAGGCCTTCGCATCGAACTTCGACAATTCCGATGCGTCGCCGACCAAGACGCTGGCGTGGCGGAACTCCTGGGACATTCCCGAGATGAGCAAGGAGACGCAGGCGGCGGTGGTGGAGCCCGATGCGAAGAAGCGCGAGGCGCTCTATCAGAAGATCGAGCGCGAGCACCAGAAGGTCGCGCCTTTCGTGATCATGTTCCAGCAGATCGAGGTCGCCGCGCGCCGCAAGAGCGTCGACGGCTTCATTCTGGGGCCCGGCTTCGACAACAACTGGTACGCCCAGATCGCCAAGCACTGAGGATTGGCATCGCCCATAAAAAAAGACGCGGCCGGTCGGGACGGCCGCAGTCAAGGGAGGATATGTCGCGACGCCGGGCAAAGCGCCGCGTGCACAGGGTTTTTTGTGCGTCCTGTAGCCGCGGATGCCACAGGCGCGGGGAGACCTTACCAAGCCCGCCGCAGCGGGCACGGGTCAAAGATGTGTCACTGATAACGAATTGCTGAGTTGGGAATCACTGCGCCGGCGGACGCAGCGCGCGCGCCAGCGGCAGCGCGATGCGCACGAGCAGACCGTGCGGCGAGCGGTTCTCGGCGCGGATCGCGCCGCCGATCGCTTCCACATTGCGCCGCGCGATCCAGAGTCCGATGCCGAAATGCGACGCCTGTCCTTCCATGCCGGGACGGCGCGAGAAATACCGCTCGAAGATTCTCCCGATGTTGTCGGCGGGAACGCCGGGTCCGGTATCGGCGATGGTGACCTCGGCGCTGCGGTCGCCGTGGCGCTCGAGGCGCACCTCGATGCTGCCGCCCTGCGGCGAGAAGGAGACGGCATTGTCGAGCACGTTCTCCAGCACGGTCTCGATCATCTCCTCGTTGGCGTAGATGGTGACGCCCGAGGGGATGTGGCCGTCGAGAGCGAGCTGGCGGTCGGCGATGGCGTCCGCATGGGCGTGCAGCAGCCGGTGCAGCAGCATCGAGAGATTGACCGCGGTCCGCGGCGTGTTGATGAGGTCGGCCGCCGCCTCGTCGAGGCGGCGCGAGGAGGCGACGAGGCCGTCGAGGCGGTCGAGCGAGTTCTCGATCAGGCCAAGGGCGCGCTGGCCGCGCGGGTTGTCCGCCGGGATCGAGCGGCCGAGCGGCTCCAGCGACTGCCGGATCACCGCGATCGGCGTCTTGAACGCGTGCGCATTGTCCTCGGCGGCGCGGCGGAGGTCGCGGGCGGAGGCGTCGAGCGCCGCCACCATGCGGTCGAACTCCTGCGCCACCACCGCGAGCTCCGGCACTTCGTTCTCGGCGGCGAAGGAGATGTCGGAGCGGCGCTCGCGGATGGCGCGGGCGCGCTCGGCGAAGCGGCGCAGGCCGCGGCGGACGCCCCAGAAGGTGCTGAGGGTGATGACGGCCATCACCAGGTAGATGATGGCGGCGATCCGGACTTCCGGCGCCATCCAGTAGGGCCGGCCGAGATGGGAGCCGGGATAGGAGCCGGCGGCGAAGGAGGTCACCACCGCCCAGCAGCCGGAGGAGGCCTTGATCGGCGTCACCGAGGTCACCACCACATCCTGGCCGCCGGGCGTCGTGTAGCGGAGCGCGAAGGGAAGGGCGCCCTCGCAGGTGGTGGAGAGGCGCTCGAGAATGCCTTGCTCGGCGAGCTCGCCGCGCTCGCTGTCGAGCTGGTCGGTCGACACCTTGGGCCAGGAGGCGACGTAGTAGAACCCGTTCTGTCCGGTCGGCTGGTAGATCAGCTTGACGCCGGTGGCGTCGCCCGCGAAGCGCTCGAGGATGCGGCCGAGATCGGGCAGCGACGGCTTCTCGCCGGTGGTGAGGATCGGCTGCAGCGCCTGGGTCATGACGCGGCCCTGCTCGCTGACGCTCTGCAGCAGCAGCGCGGC
>DATKPX010000658.1:0-4223 GCA_035523855.1 Allostellaceae bacterium | reverse complement strand
GGCGCCGACCTCGCGCCGGCCAAGCTGCGCGACGACTGCCTCGTGCTCATCGACCTTCAGAACGAGTACATCGCGGGACCGATCGCGGTGCCGAACGCGGCGGCGGCGGTCGGCGAGGCGGCGCGGCTCCTCGCGGCGGCGCGGGAGCGGAGCACGCCGGTGATCCATGTCGCGCACAAGGGCCGCGCCGGCGGGCTGTTCGACCGCGAGGCGGAGCGCGGGCAGATCGTCGCTGCGCTGGCGCCGCTCGGCGGCGAGGCCGTGGTCGAGAAGGGCCTGCCCAACGCCTTCGCCGGCACCGATCTCCAGGCGCGGCTCGCCGCCCTCGGCCGCAAGGAGCTGATCCTCGCCGGCTTCATGACCCATATGTGCGTGAGCTCGACGGCGCGCGCCGCGCTCGACCTCGGCTATCGCGTGACCATCGACGCCGCCGCCTGCGGCACCCGCGACCTGCCCGACGGGCGCGGCGGCGTGATCCCGGCGGCGACGCTCAACGACGTGGCGCTGGTGGAGCTCTCCGACCGCTTCGCCATCATCGCGCCGGGTGCCGACGCGCTGCTCTGAGCTGTCCGGGTGCCTTTCTTGTCCCTGGCGTCCTCAGTCCGGCGCGCTTTAATGCCGGGCGGCGCCACGGGACGGCGCCGGCGAGCCGGGAGCAATCGCATGGCACTGATCTCCAAGGGTTTTCGCGTCGCCTTTCCGCTCGCCGCGCTGGCGGCGGCAGCGCTGGCGCCGGCATCGGCGCGGGCGGATTTCTTCGACGACGCGCGCAAGACCTTCACCACCGACATCCCGCATTTCTTCCAGGACGACGTTCCCTGCGCCTTCGGCGGCAAGCCGACGAGCGGCACCAAGGCCTCGTGCAATCAGGCGAGCCAACCGGTGAAGCCGGCGCCCAAGGTCGAGCCGGCCCCACCGCCGCCGCCGCCTCCGAGCCCGCCGCCGAGCACCGATCAATAGCGAAGGTCAGACGGCGTCGAGCCGCGGCTCGGCGCCGCGCAGCACCGGCGGCACCACGAGCCCGACGAGGCCGATGAGAAAAGTCGCGCCGCCCGCCGCCATGATGACGGGCGCGAAGCCCAGCCAGGCGAAGAGGCCGGGCGAGATCAGGTAGGCGGTGAGCGTGCCGGCGAAGATGGCGCACATCTGCAGCCGGTAGACCTGCGCCAGGCGGTGCGGCGGGAAGCGGCTCTGCATCAGCTGCAGCATGGCGAGATTCTCGAACGGGCCGTTGATCGCGGCAAAGCCCGCGACCAGCATCAGCCAGGGCCGGCTCGGCGCCAGCGGCAGCAGGAGCACGCCGGCGCCGAAGATGAGCTTGGAAGCAATCAGCCAGCTCCCCGGCCGCCCCGGCCGGACGCTCGCGAGGACGAGGTTGCTGCCGAGATTGCCGATGCCGTAGGCCATCATCATCAGGCTGTAGTCGGTGAGGGGATCGGCGCTGGTCTGGCGCAGGTGCAGCACCATGCCGAGGATGATGCCCATGCCCCAGCCCACATTGCCGATCAGGTTGGCGATCAGGCCATAGATCACCACGCCATGACCGCGGATCGCACGCAGCCCGCCCAGCACGCCGTCGACGATCGCGGCGGCAGCACCGGCACCGGCGCTCGCATAGCGCGGCGCCGCCGGCAGCCCCGGCAGCACCGCGCGCACGGCAAGCGCCGAGAGCAGGAAGGTCGCCGCGGTCACCGCGAAGAACGCCGACTTCGGCAGGATGCCGTTGACGAGGGCGATCAGGCTCGGACCGAGGATGCGCGCCATGCGCTTGGTGGCGTCGAAGAGGCCGTTGGTGGCGTGGCGAAGCGCGGGATCGGCGGCGATCGCCGGCAGGCTCGCCTGCAGCGCCGGATCGAAGGCCGAGGTCGCCAGCGCGACGCAGCCGGCGACGACGACCAGCAGCGGCAGGCTCATCAGCTGCAGCAGGCCGGCGATCGACAGCAGCAGCGCCAGGCCGGCGCGGATGAGGTCGGCCGCGATCATGGTGGCGCCGTGCCGCCAGCGGTCGGTGAGCGCGCCGCCGAAGAGGCTGCCGGCGAGCAGCGCGCCGGCCTGCACCGCGGAGACGTAGCCGGCGTCGCGCCCGACGAGATCGGCGGCGATCCAGACCACCGCCACCATGTAGAACTCGGAGCCGGTCGCCGCCAGTACCTGGCCCGCCCAGATCAGCGCGATCGGCCGCCGCGCCAGCGGCCTCAGCACGAACATGAGTGTGCGCTGTCTCCCGCTAGGCCGTCACCAGAGCGCGGAGCTGGCGGTTCGCCACCGTCAGCATGGCGAGGTCCGGCGTCGGCACTTGCAGGATCTCGGTGATGAGGGCGTCGAGATGGGCGAGCTCGCCGGCGTGGAGCTGGGTCCAGGCATCGAGGCCGGCGGGGCCGGCAGCGAGCGCCTTGGCGGTGAGATCCGCCTGGTGGCCGTAGAGATCCTCGATGAGGGCGCCCACCGCGAGGCGGCGCCAGGCGCTGCCGCCGGCGAGCTTGCGCGCCGCCATGCGCAGAAGATCGAGGCGGAAGCGGGCGCCGGTGGCGAAGAAGCGGCGGCCGAGCTCGACGGATTCGAGCTGCGAGGCGACCGCGAGGCGCACGACGTCGACGGCGGAGACCAGGAAGTCGAGCCGGGCGACGCGCTCGGCGAGCGGCCCGGGCACGCCCTTCCCGGTCCAGGCGGCGACCCGCCGCTTGAGCTCCGCCTGCTGCGAGTCCGGCATGCAGGCGGGCAGCTTCTCGGCGAGCGCGGAGACGCCGGGCAGGTAGGCGACGGTGACCGCGGAGATGTCGAGCGTGCCGGGGAGCCGCAGGAACCAGGCGGTGGCGCGCTCCACCAGCCGCGCCGCCACCAGCAGCATCTCCGTCTGCACCTCCGCCGCCACCTTGTTGTCGAGGAGGTTGACGTCGCGCCAGACCGCGTCGAGATCGTAGACGCCGCGCACCACCGCGTAGGCGCGCGCGACGTCGCCGGGACCGCGGCCGGTGCGCTCCTGCATGTCGGCGGCGAAGGTGATGCCGCAGCGGTTGACCAGCTCGTTGGCGACGCAGGTGGCGATGATCTCGCGGCGGAGGCGATGGGTCTCGATCTGCGCGGCGAAGCGCTTGGCGAGCGCGGTCGGAAAATAGGCGATGAGGTCCTGCTTCAGGTGCGGATCATCAGGCAGATCCGTCGCCACCAGATCGTGGGCGAGGTTGTTCTTGACGTAGGCCATCAGCACCGCCTGCTCCGGCCGCGTCAGCCCCTTGCCCTGGGCCTGGCGCGAGGCGATCGCCTGGTCGTCGGGCAGGAACTCGACGGCGCGGTCGAGCTTGCCGGCGCGCTCCATCCCGTGCATCAGCCGCGCCTCGGCGTCGATCCGCTCCGCCGCCTGCGCCTGCGCCAGGGTGACCGCCAGCCCCTGCAGATAGTTGTCCGCCAGCACCAGTCCCGCCACCTCGTCGGTGAGGCCGCGCAGGGTGTCGTTGCGCTGCTTCATGGTGAGGTCGCCGGCAGCGACGCTGGCGTTGAGCAGGATCTTGAGGTTGACCTCGTGGTCCGAGGTGTCGACGCCGGCGGAATTGTCGATGGCGTCGGTGTTGATGCGGCCGCCGGCGAGCGCGTACTCGACGCGGGCGCGCTGGGTCACGCCGAGATTGGCGCCCTCGCCGACGACGCGGGCGCGGATCTCCGGCGCGTCGATGCGGATCGCGTCGTTGGCGCGGTCGCCGGCCTCCGCCTGGCTCTCGCTCGTCGCCTTCACATAGGTGCCGATGCCGCCGAACCAGAGCAGGTCGACCTCCGCCCGGAGGATCGCGTGCATGAGCTCGGCGGGCGTCAGCCGCTCCGCCTCGAGGCCGAGCCGCTTGCGGACCTCCGGCGAGAGCGGGATCGACTTCAGGTCGCGGGCGAACACGCCGCCGCCCTTGGAGATCTGCTTCTTGTCGTAGTCCGCCCAGCTCGAGCGCGGCAGGTCGAAGAGCCGCTGGCGCTCGGCGAAGCTCTTCGCCGGATTGGGATCGGGATCGAGGAAGATGTGGCGGTGGTCGAAGGCGGCCAGCAGCTTCGTATGCTTGGAGCGCAGCATGCCGTTGCCGAACACGTCGCCGGACATGTCGCCGACGCCGACGCAGGTGAACTCCTGGCTCTGCACGTCGATGCCGAGCTCGCGGAAATGCCGCTTCACCAGCTCCCAGGCGCCGCGGGCGGTGATGCCCATCGCCTTGTGGTCGTAGCCCTGCGAGCCGCCGGAGGCG
>DATKPX010000657.1:0-4785 GCA_035523855.1 Allostellaceae bacterium | reverse complement strand
GCTTCGAGGCGGAGCAGCACGCCTTCGAGGCCTTCGTCGGCAACATCCCCTTCTATGGTTTCGCCACGCTCTGCGTCGATCATCCCGTGGTGCAAAGCCTGATTCCGAAGCTCGCCGAGCGCCGCGTGGTGACCTACGGGCTCTCGCCCCAGGCCGATGTGCGCGCGGTCAACATCGACATCGGCCGCGAGGGCGCGCGCTACGACGTCGTGCTCACCGACCGCCACGCGGATACCAGCCGCACGGTGAGCGGACTGCGCCTGCCCATGCTGGGTCAGCACAATGTGCAGAACTCGCTCGCCGTCGTCGCGGTGGCGCAGGAGATGGGGCTGCCCGACGAGGTGCTGCGTACCGCGCTCGCCACCTTCAAGGGGGTGAAGCGCCGCTTCACCAAGACCGGCGAGTCGAACGGCATCACCGTGATCGACGATTACGGTCATCACCCCGTGGAGATCGCCGCCGTGCTGCGCGCGGCGCGCGCCGCCACCAGCGGAAGCGTGATCGCGGTCGTGCAGCCGCACCGCTACACCCGCGTCGCCAATCTCTTCGAGGATTTCTGTACCTGCTTCAACGATGCCGACGTGGTGGTGGTTGCCGACATCTACGCCGCCGGCGAGGCGGCGATTGAGGGAATCAGCCGCGACGCGCTGGTGGCGGGGCTGCAGAGCCACGGCCACCGGGCGGCGATGCCGTTGGAGGCGCCGCAGGATCTGGCGCCGCTGGTGAAGAGCCTGGCGAAGTCCGGCGACTACGTGGTCTGCCTCGGCGCCGGCTCCATCACCTACTGGGCGCAGACGCTCCCGGCCGAGCTCGATCGCCTCTTCTCCGGTGCCGCCTCGGGAGCGGCCGCATGATGCCCGCCCGCTCACCACAGCGCCTCATCGAGCGGCTGCCGCCCGTCCGCGGCCGGCTCACCGAGAACGCGCCGCTGGCGCCGGTGACCTGGTTCCGCGTTGGCGGTCCGGCGGAGGTGATGTTCCGGCCGCTCGACATCGAGGATCTTGCGGCGTTCCTCGCCGCTAAGCCCGTCGACGTGCCGGTGACGGTGATCGGCGTCGCCTCCAATCTGCTGGTGCGCGACGGCGGCATCGATGGCGTCGTGGTCCGCCTCGGCCGAGGTTTCACCACCGTCGAGGCCAAGGGCACTGTCGTCGAGGCGGGCGCTGCCGCCCTCGATCTCAACGTGGCGCTGGCGGCGTGCGAGGCGGGGCTCGGCGGTCTCGAGTTCCTCTGCGGCGTTCCCGGCACCATCGGCGGTGGTCTGCGCATGAATGCCGGCGCCTATGGCTGCGAGATCAAGGATGTGCTGCTCGGCGCCGAGGCGCTCGACGGCACCGGCAAGCGCCGCACGCTCACGCTCGCGGAAATGCAGCTCTCCTATCGTCACTGCGGCGTGCCGGAGGACTGGATCTTCACCGGGGCGCGGCTGCAGGGCGTCGAGACGCCGGAAGACGCGATCCGACGCCGCATGGCGGAGATCCAGGCGCGGCGCGAGGCGAGCCAGCCGATCCGCTCGCGCACCGGCGGCTCGACCTTCGCCAATCCGCCCGGCCACAAGGCCTGGGAGCTGATCGACCGCGCCGGCTGCCGCGGCCTCGCGCGCGGCGCCGCCATGGTGTCGGAGAAGCACACCAACTTCCTCATCAACACCGGCACCGCCACCGCCGCCGACATCGAAGGGCTCGGCGAGGAAGTGCGCCGGCGGGTCTTCGAGCAGTTCGGCGTCAGCCTCGAATGGGAGATCCGCCGCGTCGGCCGGCCGGCGGGCGGCTTGAAGGAGACGGCGCCATGACCCGGGTCGCGGTGCTGATGGGCGGCTGGTCGGTGGAGCGCGAGGTGTCGCTCTCCAGCGGCAAGGAATGCGCCAAGGCGCTCAAGGCGGAGGGTTTCAAGGTCAAGGCGATCGACGTCACGCGCGACATCGACGCGCTGCTGAAGGCACTGAAGCCGCGTCCCGACGTGGTCTTCAACGCGCTGCACGGCCGCGGCGGCGAGGACGGCACCGTCCAGGGCGTGCTGGAGTTCCTGCGCATTCCCTATACCCATTCCGGCGTCCTCGCCTCGGCGGTGGCGCAGCACAAGCAGCTGGCGAAGGCGGTGTTCGCCGCGGCGGGATTGCCGCTCGCGGAGGGCAAGCTGGTGACGCGCCAGGAGCTCACCAAGGGCGATCTCTTCCCGCGCCCCTTCGTGGTGAAGCCGGTCAACGAGGGCTCCAGCGTCGGTGTGCGCATCGTGCGCGAGAACGACAATTCCTGGGGCGAGGAGGCGGCAGCCTGGTCCTACGGCGAAGCGCTGGTGGAGCGTTTCGTGCCCGGCCGCGAGCTCACTGTGGCGGTGATGGGCGACCGTGCGCTCGGCGTCTGCGAGATCATCGCCAAGGTCGGCGTCTTCTATGACTACGAGTCGAAATACGCGAGCGGCGGCTCGGAGCATCTGGTACCGGCGCCGATCCATCCCAAGGCCTATGAGCAGTCGCTCGACATCGCGCTGCGCGCCCATCGCGCACTCGGCTGCCGCGGCGTGAGCCGCGCGGATCTCCGCTATGACGACACCCGGGGCGAGCCCGGCTCGCTGGTGCTGCTCGAGGTCAACACCCAGCCTGGCATGACCCCGACCTCGCTGGTGCCGGATATCGCGCGTCACGCGGGCATCGAGTTCCCGGCGCTGGTGCGCTGGATGGTGGAGCACGCCGCATGCGATTTCTGACCGCCGACGCCGGTCCCGAGCGGGCGGGCGCCGCCGAGCGCCGGCGGGCACGCGCTGCCGCGCGGCGGCTGCCGCGGCTGCGGCTGGGCCGGCGCGGTGCCGGGCTGGTCGCGGCCGCGCTGCTCGTGCCGGCGGTCTTCGTCGCTCATCGCGCGCAATGGGACCTCACTGCGCTGCAGGCCGTGGAGGCGAGGGGGCTGGTGCTGAGCGCCGCCGCCGGACTCGCGGTCAATGATGTCACCGTGCAAGGCCGCACGCGCGCCACGCCCGAGAGCATCCTGGCGGCGCTCGGCGTCGAGCGCGGCACGCCGATCCTCGGCGTCGATCCCGCCGCCGCCAAGGCGCGGCTCGAGTCGATCCCCTGGGTACGCATCGCCTCGGTGGAGCGGAACCTGCCCGACACCATCCAGGTGCGGATCGCCGAGCGGGTGCCGCTGGCGCTCTGGCAGCGCAACGGCAAGCTCGAGCTGGTGGATGGCGACGGCCAGGTGCTGCCGACCGAGCATGTGGCCGAATTCGGCGATCTCCTGGTGCTGGTCGGCGACGACGCGCCGAAGAACGGCGCGGCGCTGCTGGAGATGCTGGCCTCTGAGCCCGAGCTCCGGCCGCACGTCGCCGCCGCGGTGCGGGTCGGCGGACGGCGCTGGAACCTCCACCTCGACAGCGGCATCGACATCGAGCTGCCGGAGCAGAATCCAGCCGCCGCCTGGCACGAGCTGGCGCGGCTCGATCGCACCGATGGATTGCTGAAGCGCGACATCCGCCGCGTCGATTTCCGCCTGCCGGACCGCTTCGTGGTGCAGACCGCGCCGCAGGAGCCCACGAGGCCGGCGGCGAAGAAGAAGAGTACCGGGAGAAGCACATGAGAAAGCGCGAGCGCGCCCGCGGCGGCCTGGTTGCCGTCCTCGACATCGGCAGCAGCAAGCTCTGCTGCTTCCTGGCGCGCGCCGAGGCGGAGGGACCGCGGATCGTCGGTATCGGCCACCAGGTGTCGCGCGGCATTCGCAACGGACTCGTCGTCGATATCGAGGCGGCGGGGCAGGCGATCCTCAATACGATCCACACCGCCGAGGAGATGGCGGGCGAGACCGTTTCCGAGGTGGTGGTGAACCTCTCCGCCGGCTTCGGCCCGTCGCGCATTGTCAAGGCGGAGATCGCGCTCAACGGGCGCGAGGTCAGCAACAACGACATGCGCAAGGTCCTGAACCACGGCTATGCGCTGAAGGAGCCGTCGGACCGCGAGGTCATTCACTCGATTCCCGTCGGTTTCTCGATCGACGGCAGCCGCGGCATCCGCGATCCGCGCGGCATGTTCGGCCAGCGACTCGGCGTCAACATGAATCTGGTCTCGGCGAATGCCGCCGCCGTGCGCAACATCGCCGCCTGCATCGCGCGCTGCCATCTGGAGATCGCCGCGCTGGTGGCGAGCCCCTATGCCGCGGGGCTGAGCGCGCTGGTTCCCGACGAGGCGGGACTCGGCGTCACCGTCATCGACATGGGCGGCGGCACCACCACCATCGCTGTCTTCTTCGACGGCAACATCGTCTACACCGACAGCGTGCCGGTCGGGGGAATCCACGTCACCAACGACATCGCGCGCGGACTCTCGACACCGATCGTCCACGCCGAGCGGATGAAAACGCTCTACGGCGGCGCGCTTTCCTCGCCCACCGACGAGCGCGAGACGATCGGCGTGCCGCAGGTCGGCGAGGACGAGGACAGCGAGTCCGTGCATGTGCCGAAATCGCTGCTCGTCGGCATCATCACGCCGCGACTCGAAGAAACCTTCGAGCTTGTGCGCAATTCTCTCGAGTCGAGCGGCTTCGACAAGCTGGCGGGACGTCGCGTCGTGCTGACCGGTGGAGGCGCGCAGCTCCCGGGCACGCGAGAACTCGCAGGATTAATACTCGACAAGCAGGTTCGCATCGGCAAACCCTTGCGCATTGCGGGGCTTGCCGAGGCGACAGGTGGGCCGGCGTTCGCGACGAGTGCCGGCCTCGTACAGTTTGCACTTTCCGAACGTGCCGAGACCCTGCGGCAGGGTCCTGCGCTGGCGGAGGAGCCGAGCGGCCTCTTCGG
>DATKPX010000656.1:0-2323 GCA_035523855.1 Allostellaceae bacterium | reverse complement strand
ATCGAGAGCGGCACCTACCTGGTTGCGGGCGCGATCACGCGCGGCAACGTGCGGATCAAGAACACGCGCCCGGACCACCTCGATGCGGTGCTGGTGAAGCTCGAGGCGGCGGGCGCCAAGGTCGGCGTGGGCGACAGCTGGGTGGAGGTCGACATGCGCGGCCGCCGGCCCCGTGCCATCGATGTGCGCACCGCTCCGTATCCCGCCTTCCCGACCGACATGCAGGCGCAGTTTGCCGCCCTCAACACGGTGGCGGACGGCGTCGGCACCATCATCGAGACGATCTTCGAGAATCGCTTCATGCACATGCTCGAGATGCGCCGCCTCGGCGCGGAGATCCGTCTCGAGGGCAATACCGCGATCATCCGCGGCGTCGACCGCCTCACCGCCGCCCCGGTGATGGCCACCGACCTCAGGGCCTCGGCCAGCCTGGTGCTGGCCGGGCTGGTTGCAGAAGGCCGCACGGAGGTCGAGCGGATCTATCACATCGACCGCGGCTACGAGGCGATCGAGGAGAAGCTGGCGCAGCTTGGCGCCCAGATCAAGCGCGTGCCGTAGGACATATCTGACTGCGAGGTCGGCGGTGGGCGCGTAGACTCGACAAAGTAACTGTGGAGGTGCGTATGCGAATCGGCATGGTGGGACTCGGGCGCATGGGCGCCAACATGGTGCGCCGGCTGATTCGGGGCGGCCATGAATGCGTCGCCTACGACAGGTCTTCCGAGGCCGTGCGCGCGGTCGCTGCGGACGGGGCGATCGCCGCCAACTCGCTGGCGGAACTGGCTGCTGCCCTCAAGCCGCCGCGCGCGGTGTGGATCATGGTGCCCGCGGCCCTCGTCGACACCCTCATTGCACAGCTGCGGCCGCTGCTCGCCTCCGGCGACATCCTCATCGACGGCGGCAACTCCCACTACCAGGACGACATTCGCCGCGCCGATGAGCTGCGCCCGGCGGGCCTGCACTATGTCGATGCGGGCACCAGCGGCGGCGTGCTCGGCCTCGAGCAGGGCTACTGTCTGATGATCGGCGCCGAGCCGGCGGTCTTCGGCACGCTCGAGCCCGTCTTCGCGACACTGTCCCCTGGCGGCCGCCGGCCGCAGGGCGCGGGCGGCAAGAGCGCAGCCCAAGCCATGGCCGAGATGGGTTATCTGCACTGCGGCCCGAACGGCGCCGGACACTTCGTCAAGATGGTGCACAACGGCATCGAATACGGTGTCATGGCGGCCTATGCGGAGGGACTGAACCTGCTCCAGCACGCCGACGCCGGCCTGAAGCAGGAGGAGGCGGACGCCGAGACTTCGCCGCTTTCCAACCCGCGCCTGTTCCAATACCGGCTGGACATCCCGGCGGTGGCGGAAGTCTGGCGACATGGAAGCATCATTTCCTCGCGTCTCCTCGATCTGACCGCCGAGGCGCTGGCGGCCGACGCCGCCCTCAAACAGTTCGGCGGCCGGGTGTCGGATTCGGGGGAGGGACGCTGGACGGTTCAGGCGGCAGTGGAGATCGGCGTCCCCGCGTACGTGCTCTCTGCCTCGCTTTTCTCCCGTTTCGAGTCTCGCGGGCGCGCGGAGTTTGCCGACAAGCTGCTCTCGGCCATGCGGCTCGGCTTCGGCGGCCACCTCGAGAAAAAATCGCAGGAGGCGATTTTTGACGGCGGACGCCGGCCCGAAGGGCTCGGCGCAGGGACGGGGCCGAGCAACAAATCCTGAAGGGGGCTGTGATGGAGCGGCGCGACAGCGACACTCTGGTGCTTTTCGGAGCGACCGGAGACCTCTGCTACCGGAAGATCTTTCCATCCCTCTACAACCTCGTGCGCCGCGGCCTGCTGCACGTGCCGGTGATCGGCGTGGCGCGCGCGGGATGGAACCTCGATCAGCTTGCCGACAGGGTGCGCGACAGCATCAGGAAATTCGTCTCCTCACCGGATGAGGCGGCGCTCGGGCGGCTGGTTGCGCTGCTGCGATATCACGATGGCGATTACCAGGACCGCGAGACTTTCGTCGCGCTCCGCGAGGCGCTCGGGGACTCGCAGCGCCCGCTCTACTACCTCGCCATCCCACCCAGCATGTTTCCCGTGGTGATCGATCACCTGGGCACCTCCGGCGCCGCCAAGGGCGCGCGAGTCGTGGTCGAGAAGCCGTTCGGGCGCGACCTCGCCTCCGCCAAGGCGCTGAACCAGGAGCTGCACAAGCAGTTTCCGGAGAGCTCCATCTTCCGCATCGATCACTACCTCGGCAAGGAGGCGGTGCAGAACATCCTCTATTTCCGCTTCGCCAACTCCTTCCTCGAGCCGATCTGGAACCGCAACTTCGTCGCCAGCGTG
>DATKPX010000655.1:0-2747 GCA_035523855.1 Allostellaceae bacterium | reverse complement strand
ATGAACTTCGACGGCGCCGAGGGCTATCTCGTCGGCGAGCCGCACAAGGGCATGCGCGCCATGTTCACGATGATGAACGGCGCCCGGCTCGGCGTCGGCGTGCAAGGCCTCGGACTTGGCGAGACCGCCTACCAGACCGCGCGCGCTTATGCGGCGGAGCGGCTGCAGGGCCGCTCGCTGTCAGGCGCCAAATTCCCCGACAAGCCCGCCGATCCCATCATCGTGCACCCGGACGTGCGCCGCATGCTCTTCACCATGCGCGCCTGGAACGAGGGCGCCCGCGCGCTCGCCGGCTGGGTAGCGATGGAGCTCGACCGCGCCGTCAAGCATCCCGATCCCGCTGTTCGCGTCGAGGCCGACGATTTCGTCTCGCTGATGACGCCGGTGGTGAAGGCGATGTTCACCGACAACGGCTTTGCCACCACCAACCTCGCCATGCAGGTGATGGGCGGCCACGGCTATATCCGCGAGCACGGCGTCGAGCAGCTGGTGCGCGACTGCCGCATCGCCCAGATCTACGAGGGCACCAATACGATCCAGGCGCTGGACCTCGTTGGCCGCAAGATGCCCATGCATATGGGCCGCCTGCTGCGGACATTCTTCCATCCGGTCGACGCCTATGTCCGCGCGCGGCTGGAGAAGCCGGAGCTCGGCGAGTTCGTGCTGCCGCTCGCCAAGGCCTTCGGCCGGCTGCAGCAGGCCTCGGCGTTGCTGGCGCAGAAGGGTCTTGCCGATCCCGAGGAGGCGGCGGCCGGCGCCACCGACTATCTCCGCCTCTTCGGCCTCGTCGCCTACGCCTATCTCTGGGCGCGCATGGCGGAGCTCGCTCTGGCCAAGACCGAGGGCGACGACGGCGCCTTCTACAAGGGCAAGCTCGCCACCGCCCGCTTCTTCATGGCGCGCCTGCTGCCGGAGAGCTCGGCGCTCGCGGCGCAGATCGGCGCCGGCGCCAAGACGCTGATGGGCCTGGAGGCGGACGCGTTTTAGGACTGCACAACAATCATGCGCCCTTCGACGCGCTGTGCTTGCTCGGGATGGGGCATTCTCAGTCCCGCCTCTTCCCGAGCAAGCGACCGAAGGGAGCGCGTCGAAGGACGCTTGATCGCGGATCCAGATCAGGAGGAAACGCACACCATGAACGACACCATGCTCTATCAGGCGGCGGACGGCGTCGTCACGCTCACCTTCAACCGGCCGAAGGTGATGAATGCCATCGACCGCACCATGCGCGAAGGTTTCGAGGCGGCGGTGGATCGCATCGAGAACGATCCCTCGGCGCGCGTCGTGGTGCTGAAGGGCGCCGGAAACGGTTTCATGGCGGGCGGCGACATCAAGTTCTTCACCGAGATCACCCCGCTGCCGCCGGAGGAGCGCTCGCGGCGCTTCGAAAGCTTCATCCACCAGGTGCATCCGCTGATCCTGCGCCTGCGTCGCCTCAGGCAGCCGCTGATCGCCAGCGTGCACGGGCCGGTGGCGGGAATCGGCATGAGCTTCCTGATGGCCGCGGACCTCGCCATCGCCGCCGAGGACGCCTTCTTCACGCTTGCTTACTGCCATCTCGGCACCAGCCCGGACGGCGGCTCCAGCTTCTTCCTGCCGCGCACGGTGGGGATGAAACGGGCGATGGAGATCGCCCTGCTGGGCGAGCGCTTCGACGCCAAGACCGCCCATGCCTGGGGTCTCGTCAACTGGGTGGTGCCGGCGGCGGAGCTGCCCGACCGCACGACGGCGCTGGCGAAGCGCCTCGCCAGCGGTCCCGCCAACGCCTATGCCGGCACCAAAAGGCTGCTCTCGCAGTCGCTGGGATCCTCCATCGAGACGCAGCTGCAGGCGGAGGCCGAGAGCTTCGCCGCCTGCGCCGGCACCGAGGATTTCGTCGAAGGCGTCGCCGCCTTCATCGGCAAGCGACCGCCAGGGTTCCGCGGAAAGTAGCGGTTCAGCGGACCAGCACGAAGATCGTCGCGCCCCAGCGGAAGCGCTCGACGGTGAGCTGATAGAGCGGCGCGCAGTTCTCGGTGCCGTCGCCTGTGTGCAGGCAGAGCTGACCCTTCTTGTCCGTGGTCCAGCGCTCATATTGATGCGGCGCCTCGCTGTCGATCCGGACGACGCCGTTGTACGCGAAGGATAGATAGTATTCGTTGCCCGTCACGTCGGTGACGCGGGCGGTGTGGCCGACGAGCCGCGAGGCCACGAGATAGCCGGACAGCGGCTCATCCGATTTCGGCTCCGCCTCGCAGGCCGCCAGCAGCACGATGCCGGCGACGGCGAGGACGCCGAGCCGCAATGTTCTTGTCCATGCGTGGGTCATGATCGCTCAGCTCCCGGCGAAGAGTGGATCGCTGCGGATGAAATCGGTCTTCGGCACGTCCTGGTGCGCGGCCGGGAAGGCGCGGTGGGCGCAGTCGCCGCGCGGGCAGCTCCGGCAGGTGATGCCGATGAGGTCGGCGGCGCCCTTGGCCTCGATCGCGAGCCCGTCCGCATAGACGAGCTGCGCCGCGTGCCGCGCCTCGCAGCCGAGGGCGATGGAGTATTGCGCGGCGCGCAGTGGCCCGCGATGCCAGGGCTTCGACACCGTGCGCGCGATCGAGAGGTAGCGGCCGCCGTCGGGCATCTCGGCGAGCTGGGTCAGGATCTGGCCCGGCGCCTGGAAGGCGTGATGCACGTTCCAGATCGGGCAGGCGCCGCCGAAGCGGGCGAAATGCAGGCTGTTGGCGCTGAAGCGCTTGGAGACGTTGCCGGCGGCGTCG
>DATKPX010000654.1:0-3903 GCA_035523855.1 Allostellaceae bacterium | reverse complement strand
CCATGAAATGCGCCTCGAAATCGTCGGAGACCGCGCTCTCGCTCTTCATGCGCAGGAGGGATTCCGTCCAGCGCGTGTTGCCGCCGCGCTCGTCCCGGGGCGCGCGCTCCAGGATCGTCACGCGGGCGCCCGCCTGCAGCGCCGACACGCCGGCCGCCAACCCGGCGATGCCGCAGCCGACGATCACCACATCGCTCTCGGCGGCATCACCCTTCATGGCGCCTCTCCCCCATCGACTTGACCTGCGGCCCCCATAGAGCGCTGTCGGCGCCGCCCGTTCAAGAGAGGCAAGGACCTCAGCGCGCACTTTTCGAGGGAACAGGCAGTAATGAAATACCTCTGTGCAGACAAGGGAGTTGGCCCTCGCCTTGCACATGGATAGCCTGTTCCCGGCGAGGCCTGACGGGCGTCGCGGGGTGGCAAAGATCGACGGGGGTGGCCGGGGCAGCCGAGGCCGCGCCGGCCCGAAACAGGGGGAGTATCAGCCATGACAGCAACGACACTCGTCGCCGGCGTCGACAGCCAGCGCCGCAAGGCGGTGGTGGCCGGCGTGATCGGCAATGTCCTCGAATGGTACGATTTCGGCGTCTACGGTTATTTCGTCTCGACGATCTCGGCGCTGTTCTTTCCGGCGGGCGATCCGCTGGTCTCGCTGCTGCTGACCTTCGCCGTCTTCGGCGTCGGCTTCGTGATGCGGCCGGTGGGCTCGATCCTGTTCGGCATCTACGGCGACCGCTACGGCCGGCGCAAGGCGCTGAGCGCCGTCATCTTCCTGATGGGCTTCTCGACGCTGGCGATCGGGTTGCTGCCGACCTATCAGCAGGTGGGCGTGCTGGCGCCGCTGCTGCTCGTCGTCATCCGCCTGCTGCAGGGGCTCTCTGCCGGCGGCGAGT
Source organism: Allostellaceae bacterium (assembly GCA_035523855.1). Classification (GTDB taxonomy): domain Bacteria; phylum Pseudomonadota; class Alphaproteobacteria; order ATCC43930; family CGMCC-115725; genus DASZHJ01. Next base: position 3,010 of record DATKPX010000654.1, on the reverse strand, counting down.
GGGGCGGGTCGACCGCCTACCTCGTCGAGTTCGCGCCGGAGGGCAAGCGCGGCTTCATCGGCTCCTGGCAGCAGGTGAGCGTCGGCGGCGGATTCCTGCTGGGCTCGCTTTCGGCGGCGATCCTCACCAATGCGCTCGGCAAGGAGGACCTGATGGCCTTCGGCTGGCGCATCCCGTTCGCGCTCGGCATCCTGGTGGCGCTGCTCGGCGCCTATCTGCGCTGGCGGCTCGACGACACGCCGAAGTACACCGAGATCGAGGATCGCGGCCAGGTCTCGCACGCGCCGCTCACCGAGGCCGTGACCAAGTATCCCAAGGAGACGCTGACCGTCTTCGGCCTCACGCTGCACAACACGGTCGCCTACTACATCCCGATCGTCTACATGACCAGCTACATCATCTCGGTGGCGAAGCTGCCGCCGAGCTCGGCGCTCTGGATCGGCGTCACCTGCCTCAGCGTCTTCGTGGTGCTGATCCCGATCTGGGGCGCGCTCTCCGACCGCATCGGCCGCAAGCCGCTGCTGCTGCTGTCGTCGGGCGGCTATATCGTGCTCTCCTACCCGCTGTTCATGATGGCGTCCTCGGGGAGCGCCACCCTGGCGCTCATCGCGCAGCTCACCATGATCCTGTTCCTGTCCTTCTTCTCCGGGCCGTGTCCGGCCACGTATTCGGAGATCTTCCCGACCAAGATCCGCTATACGGCGCTCTCGATCGGCTACAACATCGCGGTGGCGATCTTCGGCGGCTTCGCGCCCTTCATCGCCACCTGGCTGATCCAGAAGACCGGCAGCAATCTGGCGCCGGCCTATTACCTGATCGCCGCCGCCGCCATCACCTTCGTGGTGACGCTCAGGATCAAGGAGACGGCGTTCTCGCCGCTGAAGTAGCCGGGCGCAGCAGCTCCGGCGGACGGCGCACCACCGTCCGCCGGCCGCGCTTGAAGGCGGCCAGCACCGGGCGGATCTCCGCGATCGCCTGCTCGGGCGTCTGAGCGTCGATGACGACGATATCGGCCGGCTTGCCGACGGCGATTCCGTAATCGTCGAGATTGAGCAGCCGCGCCGACCGCTCGGTCAGCATGGCAAAGCATTCCCTGAGCCGCTCGGGATGACCGATCTGCAGGACGTTCGCGTGCATGTTCGCCATGCGGAGCAGGTTGCAGTCGCCGAAGGGGGTCGCGGGGTTGAGGATGTTGTTGGAGGAGAGCGAGCAGTTGACGCCGTGCTCCACCAGGAAATTCGCATCCGCCACGCCGCGCCGCACGCTGTGCTCCTGGTCGCGCCCCATCAGGTAGAGATCGGTCGCCGGCAGCACGGTGACGGCGATGCCCACATCCTTGAGCCGCCGCGCCATCTCGGCGAGGCGCGCCGGCGGCAGCAGCGACAGCTTCGCCATATGGCCGGCGACGACGCGGCCGCCGCGCTTGTGCTGCTCGGTGAGATCGCAGACGAGAGGGATCAGCATGTCGTCGGCGGAGGGGCCGACATCGAGATGCATGTCGATCTCGAGGTCGAACTCGCGGCCGAGCTCGAAGATGCGGCGGATCTGGCCGGCGGGATCGGTATCGTAGCGGGGGGCGCCGCCGATCGCCTTGACGCCGCGGCGGAGCGCCTCCAGCAGCAGCGGCTCGGTGCCGGGGTTGTTGATGAGGCCCTCCTGCGGGAAGACGCAGAGCTCGAGGTCGATCGCCCAGGCATAGTCGGCGATCAACGAGTGCACGGCGTCGAAGCCGCGCATGCCGATGCCGGGATCGACCTCGACCTGCGTGCGCATGCGGGTGGTGCCGTTGAGGATGCATTCCTCGAGGGTCCGCGCCGCGCGCTGGCGGGTGTCCTCGATGGTGAGGCCCGGCTTCAGCGGCGCCAGCGCCTGCACGGGATTGAGGGCGCGGCCGGCGGGCGGGGCGCAGCGGTCGACGAGGCGGGATTTGTCGAGATGGATGTGGGTCTCGATGAGACCGCCGCAGACGAGGCGGCCAGCGGCGTCATAGTTCTCCGCCTCGCCGGCGAGGCCGCGCTCCAGGGCCACGACGCGTCCGCGTTCGACGCCGATATCGAGCGCAGGACCGGACGGGGAACTGGCAAGGCGGGCATTGCGGACGATCAGATCCAGGCTCATGCGCCCCCCTCGCGCGGCGGAAAATCCCGGCGCGAGGGTCGCATCTTCGACTCCGACTCGGCAAGGCGGCTGGGCGGGGCCCGGGATTTTGCAGTGTGGCGAAAGCCGCGCGGATGACGGACTCGACGGCGCCGTGAAACAAAACTCGAAACCAGATTCGCGTCGGTCTGTAACATATTAATAAATAACGTTATTACGCGATCCACGGAATCGCGTAGGGCACTGTTTGAAGCGTTTGATCGCCGGCCTCGAAACATTGTTCGCAAGGGCGAAATTCGCTAGTCTCCGCACTGTCACGAGCGCCGGCCGGAAGCGTCGGCGCGGCAAGTCTTCACGAGAGTTTCCGGACCCCACTTGGCCACCGAACCGCCCGCGCCAGCGCCGCTCGACATCGCACCGGTGACGATCGAGGAGGAGATGAAACGCTCCTACCTCGATTACGCCATGAGCGTGATCGTGGCGCGTGCGCTGCCCGACGTGCGTGACGGCCTGAAGCCGGTGCATCGCCGCATTCTCCACGCCATGAAGGAGAACGGTTTCGACTGGAACCGCGGCTTCCGCAAATCCGCCCGCGTGGTCGGCGACGTCATCGGCAAATACCATCCGCACGGCGACGTCGCGGTCTACGACGCCATGGTGCGCATGGCGCAGGACTTCGCCATGCGCCTGCCGCTCATCGACGGGCAGGGCAATTACGGCTCGATGGACGGCGATCCGCCGGCGGCGATGCGCTATACCGAGGCGCGTCTCGGCCGTGCCGCCGACGCGCTCCTCGACGATCTCGACAAGGACACCGTCGACTTCCAGCCGAACTACGACGGCGAGAACCAGGAGCCGGTGGTGCTGCCGGCGCGCTTCCCGAACCTGCTGGTGAACGGCGCCAGCGGCATCG
>DATKPX010000653.1:0-2102 GCA_035523855.1 Allostellaceae bacterium | reverse complement strand
CGCCGGTCAACTACAAGAAGCACCTCGACGAGGCGCGCGCCGATGCCGGCATCCACCACCAGAAGCAGGTGGAGGAGATCGAGCGCGTGGGGCTTTTCCTCAAGGCGACCAGCGCGCTGGTGGGCCCTTCGGCGGGAGTGGCGCTACGCTATCTCGACCGCCGCAACGATCACGAGGTCGAGCTGGCGATGGTGATCGGCAAGCCCGCCGACCGCATCACGGCCGCGGACGCGCTGCAGTATGTGGCGGGCTACGCGATCGGCCTCGACATGACGATCCGCGGACCGGAGGAGCGCAGCCTCCGGAAATCCGGCGACAGCTATTGCGTACTCGGACCCTGGATGGTGACGGCGGACGAGTTCGCCCATCCCGACCGGCGCGAGCTCTCGCTCACCGTCAACGGCGAGGCGCGGCAGAGGGCGAACACCAAGGACCTCGTGCTCGGCCTCGGCCGGCTCATCGAGTTCGCCTCCTCCTTCTACACGCTGCTCCCCGGCGACATCATCCTCACCGGCACCCCGGAGGGCGTCGGCCCGGTGCGGCCGGGCGACGTGATGGACGCCGCCATCGACGGCATCGGCGCCATGCAAGTCGAGGTCCGCGCGGCCTGAGGACGCACCGCGGAACTGTCGTTGCGTCCTCCGACGCCCTCCGCTCGCTCAGGATGAGGGGGATGGGAGCCGGCGCGAAGAAGACCTCCTCGTCCTGAGCAAGCGACCGCAGGGAGCGCGTCGAAGGACGCGCCCCCTGGCAACCCAGCCACCAGACAAAAGTCGCCCTTGACGGGAGCGCCTCTCTAAATCATATTTCGATATATCGAAACTCTAACGAGAGACAGTCATGCATCACAGAGCCCACCGGGACTGCCATGAGCGGCGCTTTGCCCGGGACGAATTCGGATTTCGCGGCCGGCACTTCGGCGGCCGGCACCATGGCCGGGGCGGCGGCCGGGTCTTCGACCATGGCGACCTGCGCCTGGTCATCCTGCAGCTCATCGGCGAGAAGCCGAGCTACGGCTACGAGATCATCAAGGCGATCGAGGAGAAGCTCGCCGGCGCCTACAGCCCGAGCCCGGGCGTCGTCTATCCCACCCTCACCATGCTGGAGGAGTTGGGCTACGCCCGCGTCAGCGCCAGCGAGGGCGGCAAGAAGCTCTACGAGATCACGCCAGAAGGCAGCGGCTTCCTCGAGGCCAACAAGGCGGCGGTCGCGGCGGTCTTGCAACGCATCGCCGAGGTGAACGCCGCCCGCGGCGGCGGCCCGGCACCGCAGATCCTGCGCGCAATGGAGAACCTCCGGATGGCCCTCCGGATGCGCCTCGCGCGCGGTCCGCTCAGCGACGAGCAGATCCGCCGTGTCACCGCCTCGCTCGACGGGGCGGCAATCGAGATCGAGCAGAGCTGAGCGCGTAACCAGGAGACATTCCCCATGCCTTCATCCGAAGCCCGGGTTTCGACCGCGATGGCGCGCCGCTATCTCGGCCAGCTCTGCAAGCACTTCGCGCACCGGATCCCGGTAACGCAGACCGAGGCCGCGGGCCGCATCGAGTTCCCGACCGGCACCTGCGAGCTCAGGGCGGACACCGATCTCCTGGTGATGCGCGCCGAGGCCGCGGACGACGCGGCACTGACACGCGTGCAGGAGGTCGTCGACAGCCACCTCGCCCGCTTCGCCTTCCGCGACCAGCCCGAGATCCGCTGGGTGCGCGCGGTGACGCGGGCTTCGTAAGCGATGGACGGCGGAAAGGTGCCGGGGTAGCGTCCGCGCGACGCTCGATCCGACCCTTTCTTTGCGGTCCCGATGCTTCTTCGCTGCCTTGCTTTCCTGGGCCGCAACGGCGCTGGCTTCCTCGCCAGCGGCCTCTTCATCGGCCTGGCGTTGCCGCCGGCGGCGCACGCGATCAAGCCGCTGTTCTCGCCGCTCATCTTCCTGATGACGACGGCGATCATGCTGAGCATCGACTGGCCGCGGGTGCGGCTCCATGCGCGCCGGCCGGGGCGCGTCGCGGCGATCGTGCTCTGGGCGTTGATCCTGTCGCCGGTGCTGGTGGCGCTCGCGGTGCGCGCCCTCGATCTGCCGCCGGGCCTGGCGCAGGGGCTGGT
>DATKPX010000652.1:0-4154 GCA_035523855.1 Allostellaceae bacterium | reverse complement strand
CAACACACCGCTGGCCGGCATCGTCTTCGGCATCGAGGAGATGAGCCGCTCCTTCGAGCTGCGCGCGAGCGGCCTGATCCTCGGCGCCGTCATCGCCGCCGGCCTCACCTCGCTCACCCTGGTCGGCGAATACAGCTACTTCGGCACCACCGCGGCGATGCTCCATAGTGGTGTCGACTGGCTCGCGGTGCCGGTCTGCGGGATCGTCGGCGGCGCGCTCGGCGGGCTCTTCAGCCGGATCTTGATCGAGGTGGCTCGCGGCCTGCCCGGTGCCGTCGGCCGCTGGATCAAGGCCAATCCGGTGGCCTTCGCGGCGATCTGCGGCGCGCTGACCGCGATCACCGGCATCGCCTCCGGCTCGACCACCTACGGCACCGGCTACGAGCAGGTGAGCGGCCTCTTGGACGGCAGCCGCGCGATGCCCCAGAGCTTCGGCATCCTGAAGATGGCGGCCACCATCTTCTCCTCGATCAGCGGACTTCCCGGCGGCATCTTCTCGCCCTCCCTCGCGGTCGGCGGCGGTCTCGGCGCCAACATCGCCGCCTTCTTTCCGGGGACGCCGCTGGGCGCGCTCATCCTGCTGGGCATGGTCTCCTATTTCACCGGCGTGGTGCAGGCGCCGATCACCGCCTTCGTCATCGTCACCGAGATGACCAACAACCACGCATTGCTGGTTCCGCTGATGCTGGCCTCGGTGATCGCCTATTCGACCTCGCGGCTCATCTGTCCGATCGGCGTCTATCACGCGCTGGCGGAGGGCTTCCTGCGCCAGGCGCCGCCGCCCGCGGCCGCCCAGCCGGAGCCGCGTTCGTGACAGCAGTCTGCGCGGCATGAGGGAGCCGCGCTCGGAGCGCCGCGCATCGGCCGTCCCGGCCGGCGGTCGCACGATCTGGAAGCGCGTCCGCGGCATCCTGACCGTCGTGCTGCTGACGGTGCTGCTGGCGCCGATCCCCTTCGTCGCCGGCTATCGTTTCCTGCCGCCGCCGGTCACGCCGCTGATGCTGATCCGCGCCGCGGAAGGCGAGCCGATCCGGCAGAAATGGGTGCCGCTCGCCCGCATCTCGCCCTGGCTGCCGCGGGCGGTAATCGCCTCGGAGGATGCGCGCTTCTGCCTGCATCACGGCTTCGATTTCGAGGAGATCGGCGCCGCGATCGAGCGCTACCGCGCCGGCCATCGCCTCCGCGGCGCCAGCACGCTCTCGCAGCAGACCGCGAAGAACCTGCTGCTATGGCCCGGGCGCGTCTTCCTGCGCAAGATTCTGGAGGCCTACATCACGGTGCTGCTCGAGCTGGGCTGGTCGAAGTCGCGCATCCTCGAGGTCTATCTCAACATCGTCGAATGGGGTCCGGGGATCTATGGCGCCGAGACCGCCGCCGGCACCTATTTCCACAAGCCCGCGGCGGCGCTCAGCCGGCACGAGGCGGCGCTGCTGGCAGCGGTGCTGCCCAATCCGCGGATGCTCTCCGCCGGCCACCCTTCGGCCTATGTGGAGGAGCGCGCCGCCACCATCGAGGCCCGCATGATGCAGGTGGAGGTGCCCGGCACCCGTGCCTGCCGCTAGTTGGCCGTGCAACCCTCATGGGCGAGCAGCCAGCGCTTGCGCTCGACGCCGCCGCCATAGCCGGTGAGCGATCCGTCGGTGCCGATGACGCGGTGGCAGGGCACGACGATGCTGATGGGGTTGGCGCCGTTGGCGTGGCCGACCGCGCGCACCGCCGTCTCGCGGCCGATACGCCGGGCGAGCGCGGCATAGGACAGGGTCTTGCCGCAGGGGATGCGCCGCAGCGCCTTCCAGACGCTGCGCTGGAACTCGGTGCCGCCGGTGGCGGTCGGCAGATCCGCGATCGCGCCGAGCTCGCCGGCGAAATAGGCGCGCATGGCATCGGTGAGGCCCGCGGGATTGCGCGACGGCGAGAGGGAGAATCCGGTCGCGCCGTAATGCAGGCGAAGTCCCCGCCGCCAATCATCTTCGCGATCGCTCCAATCCATGAGGCGCAGCCGGCCGCCCTCGTCGGCGGCGAGGACGAGTTCGCCGATCGGTGTCTTCATGCGGTCGATGAGCAGACGAAGCGGCTCAGCCATGGCTGGCATCTCCTGTGGTCCAGAGCGCTTTGGGATCGGCAGCCCAGAGATGTTGCGCGGCATAGGCGCGCCAGGGCCGCCAGGGCTCGGCAAGGCCGCGCAGCTCCGCCGGCGTGGGCCTTGCTCCCCGGCTGCCGGCGGCGCCACGCAGCAGGCCGACGTCGCTGGCGGGAAACGCGTCGGTCTCGCGCACGGCGCGGAGCGCGATGTAATGGGCGGTCCAGTCGCCGATGCCGGGGATCGAGCGGAGCCGAGTCACCGTCGCCTCCACCGTGTCCAGCGGCTGGAACAGGGTCGGGTCGGCGAGCGCGGCCCGCGCCACCGCCAGCAGCGCCGCCCGGCGCGCGCCCGGCATGCCCAGCGAGGCGAGGTCCGCGGCCGCGACCTGATCGGCCGAGGGAAAGCCGAAGGCAAGCGCCGGGTCGGCCCCCTGCTGCCCAGCCGGCAGCGCGCTGCCGCAGAGCCGCACCAGCTTGCCGGCGAGCCGGCGGGCCGCCGCCACCGAGACCTGCTGCCCCAGCACCGCTCGCACTGCTAGCTCGAAGCCGTCCCAGCCGCCGGGTGCCCGGAGACCTGGCCGCTCGGCGATCAGGGGCGCCAGCAGCGGATCCTGGGCGAGATGGGCGCCGATGACCGCGACATCAGCGTCGAGATCGAAGACGCGGCGGATGCGGGCGACGACAGCGGCGAGCACGCGGACGCTGGGTACGCGGATGGTTGCGGCCAGGCACTGGCGCTCCGGCAGATGGCTCACCTCGACGGTCCCCATCAGCCCGTCCTGGTGGATCGTCCGGCGATAGCGACCGCCCTCCACCCGCTCGACGCCCTCGATGGCGCGCGCCCGCAGGAAGGACAGCATTGCCGGCCAGTCATAGGGCGGCCGATAGCGCAGCCGGACGGTGACGCCGCTCTCGCCCGCGCCGGCAAGGGATCGCCGGCGGAGCGCGCTCGGCGGGCGCTGGAACAGCTGCCGGAACGTCTCGTTGAAGCGACGGATGCTGCCGAAGCCGGCGGCGAGCGCGATCTCGGCCATCGTGAGGCCGGTCTCGTGGATCAGCTGCTTGGCGAAAAGGACGCGGCGGGTCTGCGCCACGGCGATCGGCGACGCGCCGAGATGCCGCTTGAAGAGCCGGCGGAGCTGGCGCTCGCCGACGCCGAGCCGCCCGGCCAGCCCATCGACGCTGGCTCCATCGCCGTCGAGCGCGCCCTCGGCGATGAGCGCGAGCGCCCGCGACACCGTATTCGAGGTACCGCGCCAGGCGCCGAGCTCCGGCGCCGTCTCGGGGCGGCAGCGCAGACAGGGGCGGAAGCCGGCCTCCTGTGCCGCCGCCGCCGACGGATAGAAGCGGCAGTTCTCGAAGCGGGGCGTGCGCGCCGGGCAGATCGGCCGGCAGTAGATGCCGGTCGAGGTTACGCCGACGAAGATCCGTCCGTCGAAGCGCGCGTCCCGCGTCTCCAGCGCCCGATAGCAGGCCCTTGGATCCAGTCTTTCCATGGCAGGAGCATGCCATCGACCGGATCCGGAGGCTCGCGGTTTTCGGACCTCATCCAACCGCCCTCAGCGGACTCGGTCACCAATGGTCAGGGTTTCTGCAAAAGCACGACGCCGGCTGCTTTTGGCAGCCGGCGTCGGGGCGGGCGAGACCGGGGAGGGGAATGTCTTGCCCGCCGGGAACCTCCTGGAAATATTCACGCGGCTCGGATGTTGGCGAGGAAGCTGCCGACCTCGCCGCGCAGCTTCTCCGCCTGCTGGCTGAGCTCGCCTGCCGACGTCAGCACCTGGTTCGCCGCCGTGCCGGTCTCGCCCGCCGCCTGCGTCACGCCGGTGATGTTGGTGGTGATCTCCGTCGTGCCCTGCGCCGCCTGCTGCACGTTGCCGGAGATCTCCTGCGTTGCGGCACTCTGCTCCTGCACCGCCGAGGCGATCGCGCTCGAGATCTCGTTGATCTGACCGATCGTCCCGGTGATCGACTGGATCGCCGCCACCGTCTGTCCGGTCGAGGTCTGGATCGCCGCGATCTGCGAGCCGATCTCCTCCGTCGCCTTCGAGGTCTGGTTCGCCAGCGTCTTC
>DATKPX010000651.1:0-4876 GCA_035523855.1 Allostellaceae bacterium | reverse complement strand
CTCCGGCCGCTCGACGGCGCGACAGAAACTCTCCCAGAATTTCGCCTCGACGGCGCCCAGCGTGATGAACTTGCCGTCGGCGGTGCGGTAGATCTGGTAGTAGGCGGCGCCGCCGTTCAGCATCGCCTCCGCGCGGTGAGGCTCGTGCCCCTTCCGTTGGGCAAGCGTCAGCGGGATCGCCTGCCAGGCCAGCACCGTCTCGGCGAGGCTCACGTCGATGAAGGCGCCGCGTCCGGTCCGCGCGCGGCCGAGCAGCGCCGCCACGGCGGTGAGCGCCGCCTGCAGCGCGCTCGCATGATCGGCGGTGGGCGGATAGGCGATCTCGGGCCGCTCGGCGCCGCCCGAGGCCGCGAGCCCGCCTGATAGCGCCATATAGTTGATGTCGTGGCCGGCGCGGAGCCGATAAGGCCCGGTCTGGCCGAAGCCGGTCAGCGCCACATGGACGAGGCGCGGATTCAAGCGCTCCAGCCCGGCGCGATCGAAGCCCAGCCGATCCAGCACGCCCGGCCGGTAGCTCTCCACCAGCACGTCGGCGGCGGCGAGGAGCGCGGCGAAGGCGCCCTTGCCCGCCTCGCTCTTGAGGTCGAGCTCCACCACCGTCTTGCCGCGGTTCATCAGCTTATAGAAGGCGGAGACCCCGTCGGGATCCATCGGTCCCAATGCCCGCATCGGCTCGCCGCCCGGCGGCTCGACCTTCACCACCTCGGCACCGAGATCGGCGAGATGCAGCGCCGCCTGCGGCCCGGGGATGAACTGGCTCACGTCGAGGACGCGGATGCCGGCGAGGAAATCGCGGAGGGGCATGGGGCTTCTTAGCATGGAGTGAGTGATTGCCGCAGCCTCCAACCCTCTCCGCCCGCTTGCGGGGGGAAGAGGGTGCAAGCGACAGGGAGCGGGTGAGGTGGGTCTTGCCGCGAGACTGCGGTGGCGACACCTCACCCTCCCCACTTCGCGCGGAGAGGGCTTTTCGGCGGCGACAACCCCGCTTTGACTCTCCCGCCGGACATCTGGCACTATCGCTATATACGGATGGATATAGCGACTTACCGATGAAACTGCCGCTTTCCGGAGCTCCTCTTGCCGCGCCGCCGCCCTTTGCCGCCGGTCTCGGCGAGCGGACGAGCGTGCTGGCGCTGGCGACCGCGCGGCCCGCCGCTGCGGCGCGGTTGCCCGCTCCGGCACCGGCCGCCGAGCGGCGCCGCGCAAAAGTCTGGGAGCTCGGCGCCACCCTGCACTGCTCGATCGTCGGCACCTGCCTCGCAACCGGCGAGCTGCGCGCGCTGCTGCGCAAGTTCGACGCCGTGCGCGCGGGTGCCAGCGAGCACGACCTCCATCACGTCGCTGTCTCGGCGGTGAGCGAGCGCCGGCCGCTCGCGAAGCAGATCCAGAAGGCGCTCGACCGCCGCCATCAGACCACGATCAACCGCTTCGCCAAGGCGGCGAGCACGGCGGAGCTGCGGCGGTTCTGGGACGAGGCTCAACAGGCGGGCGAGATCCCCGGCGCCTACTGGGCGGCGCTCACCCATCCGCTCGCCGACGAGGCGCTGGTGCGCCACGTCTTCGGCGCCGTCCACATGCTCTCGCATCTGGTGGGCGCGGCGAACCGCGCCGACATCCGCCGGCTGCATCAGCTCGAGACGGAGAAGGCCGCCCTCGAGGAGAAGCTCGCCCGCCAGGAGACGCAGCTTCGCGATGCCATCCTCTCCCGGGACGCGCGCATCCGCGATCTTGGCACCGCGCTCTCCCGCGAGATCAAGCGCCAGATGACCGGCGCGGCGGAGCCGGTCTCCGAGCACGCCGGCACCACGCTGGAAGCGCTGGTCGCCGATCTCCGCCGCCAGCTCGACGGCGAGCTGCGCCGGCGCGACCGCGCGGAGCGGCGCGCCGAAGCGCTCGCCGCGGCGCGCGCCCAGAGCGAGGAGGGCCGGCTTGCCCTCGAGCAGAAGCTCGCCGCGCTCACCGGCGAGCTCGATGCGGCCGAGGCGCGCCTCGCGGGCCTCGCCGCCGGCAGCGACGCCGCGGCGGACGGGCTCGACCTCTCCGGCCTCACCCTTCTCTATGTCGGCGGGCGGCCGCAGCAGGTCGCCCATCTGCGCCTGCTGGTGGAGCAGTCCGCCGGGACGCTGCTGCACCACGACGGCGGCATCGAGGAGCGCCGGGATCTGCTACCCGGCCTGGTGAGCCGCGCCGACATCGCCTTCCTGCCCGTCGATTGCGTGAGCCACGATGCCGCGCAATCCCTGAAGCGGCTCTGCCGCCTGGCGGGCAAGCCTTTCGTGCCGCTGCGCAGCTCCGGCGCCAGCTCGCTGCTGCACGCGCTGCGCTCGCTGCCGCCGCGCCGCGGCGCCGCCTGAACTTGCATCTTTTCGCGATCATCCGAAGGAGATCAGCCATGACCGCAGTCCAGACTCTGCAGCACGCCCGCCATCCTTTCCTCGACGGCAAGCCAAAGCGCATGCTGATCGGCGGCGAATGGGTGGAGGCGGCCTCCGGCAAGACCTTCACCAGCATCAACCCCGCCACCGGCGAGGTGCTGGCGACGGTGGCGGAGGGCGACGCCGAGGACATCAACCGCGCGGTCTCCGCCGCGCGCAAGGCCTTCGAGGGGCCCTGGAGCAAGTTCAAGCCCTATGAGCGCCAACAGCTGCTGCTGAAGATCGCCGACCTCGTCGAGCAGCATTTCGAGGAGCTGAGCCAGCTCGACACCCTCGACATGGGCGCGCCGATCAGCCGTACGCTGGGCAACCGCCGCCGCGTGCTCGGCATGCTGCGCTACTACGCCGGCATGGCGACCTCGATCCATGGCGAGACCATCGACAACTCGCTGCCCGGCGAGATCTTCTCCTACACGCTGAAGGAGCCGATCGGCGTCGTCGGCGCCATCATCCCCTGGAATGGCCCGCTCGGCGCGTCCATCTGGAAGATCGGCCCGGCGCTCGCCACCGGCTGCACCGTGATCCTGAAGCCCGCCGAGGAGGCGCCGCTGACGCCGCTCCGCCTCGCCGAGCTGATCCAGGAGGCGGGCGTCCCCGCCGGCGTCGTCAACGTGGTGCCGGGCTATGGCGAGACCGCGGGCGCGGCGCTGGCATCCCATCCCGGCGTCGACAAGGTGGCCTTCACCGGCTCGCACGTCACCGGGCAGAAGATCGTGCAGGCCTCCGCCGGCAACCTGAAGCGCGTCTCGCTGGAGCTCGGCGGCAAGTCGCCCGACATCGTCTTCGCCGACGCCGATCTCGAGACGGCGGTGCCCGGCGCCGGCATGGCGGTCTTCGCCAATTCCGGCCAGATCTGCAGCGCCGGCACGCGGCTCTTCGTCGAGAGCAAGGTCTACGACAAGTTCGTCGACGGCGTCGCCAAGTTCGGCAAGGGCCTCAAGGTGGGGAACGGCCTCGACCCGCAGACCCAGATCGGGCCGCTGGTCTCCGCGCAGCAGCTGGAGCGCGTCACCAGCTACCTGGCGCTCGGCCAGAAGGAAGGCGCCAAGGCGGTAGCCGGCGGCGAGCGCGTCACCGAGGGCGCGCTTGCCAAGGGCTATTTCGTGCCGCCCACCGTCTTCGCCGACGTCAAGGACGAGATGCGGATCGCCCAGGAGGAGATCTTCGGCCCCGTCATCTCGGCGATCCCCTTCACCGACATCGACGAGGTGATCAGCCGCGGCAACAACACGACCTTCGGCCTCGGCAGCGGCGTGTGGACCCGCGACGTGAGCAAGGCGCACCGCCTGGCGAAGGGCCTCCGCGCCGGCTCGGTCTGGGTCAACTGCTACCAGGCGATGGACCCGGCGGTGCCCTTCGGCGGCTACAAGATGAGCGGCTACGGCCGCGAGAGCGGCCTGCAGCACGTGGAGGAGTATCTCAACGTGAAGGCGGTCTGGATCAAGACGGCTTAGCTCGCTCAGCCAGTCTCCGATTCAGGGCACGATGCCGCGCGCGGCCCAGGCCGCGGCGGTGAGGGAGCGCGGCCCGTCGGGCGCGCCGGAGAGATAGGCGGCGCGCACCAGCGCCTCGACGCGCGCGCGGCGCTCCGCATCGAGGCCGGCGACGAAGCCGCTGAACGGGCCCTGCCCGCCCAGCAGCGGCGTCCAGTAATCGTCGAAGCTCGCGAAGTCCATGCGGATGGTGAGGGACGCGCGGGTCACCGCCGAGAGGCCGCCGCGGCGGAAGAGATCGACGAGACCCGCGGGCTGCCCCAGCGGATGCGAGAAGAGCTTGTCGCGGGCGGTGCCCGCAGCGGGCTCGACGCCGGCGGCGCTGTCCCAGAACAGGCGCTGGAAGACGAGGCTGCGGAAATCCCAGACCGAGGCGGCGATCGCGCCACCCGGCCCCACCACGCGGCGCATCTCGGCGACTGCACGATCGGGATCGCCGACGAAGCTCAGCACCAGCTGCGCGGCGGCGGCGGCGAAGCTGTCGTCGGCGTAAGGAAGCGCGCCTGCCTCGGCGACATCGAAGCGAGGCGCGCCATCGACGGCGCGGGCGCGGGCCTCCTCAATGTAGGCCGCGGCAATATCGGCCCCCACCACCTGCCGCGAGGGCCAACGCCCATGCATGGCGAAAGCGAGGCTTCCCGTGCCGCAGCCGACGTCGAGAAGATCCCCCGCCGACGGTGCCAGGAAATCCACCATCGGCGCAGCCAAGAGCCGCGTCCAGCGGCCGAGGAACCGCTCGTAGGCGATGCCGTCGCTGGCATGATAGCTGGAGAGAGGCGAAGTCATGTCGCTCTGGTCGCTATGTCGGAGAAAATGTCGCGGATCGCGGAATGGGTGCGCTACCTGTCGCTGAATCAGTACTCCGGTCAGCCCACGGGCTCAATCTCTGGTGAAGCTGCAGGAACTTTCTTCAGATCCGCACGCGCAATTCCCGCTGGATTCGGTATC
>DATKPX010000650.1:0-6250 GCA_035523855.1 Allostellaceae bacterium | reverse complement strand
GGTGGCGCAGTCCGGCGACCTCGTCGAGAGCCTCTATTTCGGCAAGATCGCCACAGCGCTCGGCCCCAAGCCTGGTTTCGTCGAGCTGGTGCCGAGCTTCTTTCCGTCCTTCGGCGCGGCCTTCCTCTCGATCCAGGAGCGGCCGCTCTTTGCGCGCGCCAAGATGATGGCGAAGAGCGGCAAGCTGCTCGCGGCGATCGAGTTCGCCGACCAGCACGTGTCGATGAATGCGGACGACGAGGAGGCGCGGCGCTTCCTCGCCGACCATCTCCAGATCGCCGGCAGCGCCGCCATGGCGCACGAGGTGCTGCGCCCGGCGACCGGCCGCGGCGACGCCACGCCGGCTCTCCTCAGCCGCTACGCCAGCGCCTGCGCCGCGGTGGGCGAGGCGGCGGAGGCGCGCGATCGTCACCAGGCAGCCTGCGCGCGGGCGCCGGAGGACGCGGTGATCGCGGCCGCCGCGGTGGCGGATTCCATCTGGCTCGACAGCGGCCCGGAAGCCGGCGCGGCGCGCGCCGCGGAATGGGCAAAGCGCTTCTGCCTCTCGCGCAAGCCGGTGGCCTTGCACCGGGGCGCGGGCAAGCTCGCGATCGGCTATCTGGTCTCCTCGCTTGCCGACCCGCTCGATGCCGCTGCCGTCGCGGCGGTGGCGCGGGCGCACGATCGCTCGCGCTTTGCCGTCGTCGGCTATGGCCGGGGCGCGCAGAGCTGGACCGAGAACGGCATGCTGAGTGGCGCCTTCGACAAATGGTGCGACGTCTCGGAGCTGGATCCCGCGACCTTCGCCAGGGTGCTGCGCGGCGACGGCATCGGCGTGGTGATCGATTGCGCGGGCTTCGCCGCGCCGGCCCATCTCATGGCTCTCGCGCGCGTCAACACGGCGATCAGGATCGCCTGGCTCGGAACACCGCCCGGGCTCGGCGCGCCGTTCTACGATGCGGTGCTCGGACGCGGCGGGGGAGCGACGCCGGGCTGGGGCGCGGAGAAAAACTATCCGCTCGTGCGCGATTGGATCAAGACCATGGCGCGCAACCCGGCCGATGCGGTCCGCTTCGGCAGCGATGTAACCCTCCGCCAGCTGGACGAGACGACCGTGCGGCTCTGGTCGACCATCCTCGCGGGCGCGCCGGGGGCGACCCTGGCCCTTCGCGCCCGCGACATGGGGCGCGGCGGCAACGTCGACCGGCTGGTCGCCCGTTTCGGGCGCGATGCCGCCGCGCGCATGGACATCATCGACGCGGCGTCGCCCGAGGAGTTCTATTGCGATCTGGATGTCGCCCTGGCGCCGGTGCGCGGCCTCTCGCCCAGGATGACGGCGGAGGCGATTGCCTGCGGCATTCCCGCGGTCGCGCTCGCCGGCGGCAGTCTCTATGAGCCCTATGGCGCCTTCCTGCGTGGCCTCGGCCTCGGCGATCGTCTGGTCGGCGCCGACGAGCAGGATTACGTCTCGATCGCCCTGGGTCTTGCCGGCTCAGTGGAGGCGCGGGCCCAGCTGACGGCCGCGGTGGCCGCGGTCGCCGGCGTAGGAGAGGCCAGCGCGCGCGGCGTCGCGGAGATCATCGAGAGCAACGCCGCCAGGATGCTCGGCGAGGTCGTGGGTCCGTGACCGGCGACTTCTCGACCGAGCGGTCGCGGGCGGCCTTCGTCGCCCGATTTCCCGAGGTCATGGAGCGGTTGCGGACGATCCCGCCGATCGGCTCGGTGGTCAGCGAGGGCGGTCAAGCCGTCGACATCGTGATCGGCGAGAAGCGCGTCTTCGGCGGCGACGCCCGTCGCTTCGCCGCCGAGCAGGTTCGCGCCTTCATGAAGAGACCCCTCCGCCTTTTCATGGAGGAGCCGAGCGCCGCGGGCCTGGTCAGCAGCATCTGCATCCGCATGGTGGACGCGATCCGCGCGGAGATCGAGGCGGCCGGAATCGAGGAGATCCGCCGCCATCCCAGCGGCAATCCGACCTTCCTCATCGTCTTCGGCATCGGCCTCGGCCACCATGTGATGGAGCTGGTGGAGAGGACGAAGCCGCGCTGGCTGATACTGGTGGAGCCCTCTCTGGAATTCGTCGAGCATTCCTTCCAGGCGCTCGACTGGGCGGCGCTGCTCCAGCACTTCGAGGACTGCGAGGGGACGGTCCATCTCATCACCGATCCGGATCCCGCTGGCATGGTCGCGCTGATCGGCAGGATCGTGGCGATCTACGGCATCCCTCATATCGACGGCGCTACGGTCTTCACCCACTACCCGCTCTGGTCCTTCGTCGAGGCGCGCACGCGCCTGCACGACGCCATGCAGTTCGCCTTCGTCAATCGCGGCTTCTTCGAGGACGAGATCAAGATGATGACGAACGCGGCGGCGAATTTCTCCGCCGCCCCGTTCCGGCTGCTGGAGGGCAAGCGGCGGCTGCAGCGGACCGAGACCGCGGTCATCGTCGGCGCGGGCCCCTCGCTCGACGAATGCTTCGAGACCCTGCACCGCATCCGCGATCGCGTGGTGCTGTTCAGCGGCGGCACCTCGCTGCGGCCGCTGCTGCGCAACGGCATCGTTCCCGATTTCCACTGCGAGCTGGAGAACGTCCCGGCCGTGGTCGATGTCCTGACGCAGGCAGCCCAGTACGGCGATCTCTCGCAGATCCGGCTGATTGCCTCGGCGACGGTCGATCCTCGCGTGCCGCCGCTGTTCAAAGAGACGATGCTGTTCTTCCGGGACGCGGTGAGCTCGACCATGATGCTGGGGGCCGGCTATGCCGCGCTCCAGGGGTCGGCACCCACCTGCGTCAACACCGCCCTGACGGCAGCGGTCTCCCTCGGTTTCACCGAGTTCCTGTTCTTCGGCACGGACTGCGGCACGCGCCCGGGCGGCCACCACCATGCCAGCGACACCGTCTATCGCGAGGTCGGCCTCTACAAGGAGAACGCCGACAAGAAGGCGGAGACCTATCCGACCGAGGTCGAGGGCAATTTCGGCGGCGTGGTGCGCACCGACTGGATCTACGATGCCTGCCGGCGGATGCTCGGCGACGTGATCAAGGTCTCCGACGTCACCGCGTCCAACTGCAGCGACGGCGCCATGATCCCCGGCGCGCGCCCGCTCGATCCCGAAGCGGTCGCCATCGATGGGCCGCCGCTCGACCGGCCGCGGATCCTGGCCGAGCTCGAGGCCGCGCTGCGGCATTTCGAGCCCGGCGAGCTGCTCCGCGATCGCGACATCGATGCGCTGGCCGAAACCATGCGGAAGCGCTGCGGCGAGATTGCCGAGCTGCTCGACGGCTTCGATACCGAAGCCGCGGATTTTGCCGGCGTCTACGATGCGATGCGGGACTATCTGCTGTCGGCGACGGACTGGCCCGCGCGGGTCGACGCGATGATGAGCGGCACGCTCAGCGCGCTCCCGCGCATCGGCATGTTCTACGGCTACCGGCTCGAGGGCGCGGCTCTGCGGCGGCGGATATTCAAAACGTATATGGCGGAGATGCGCGAGATCCTGCAGGAGATCGAGCAGCAGACGGTCGAGCTGTTCAGCCGGCTTGCCGTTGACGCCCGCCCGCGATCGCAGGCGCCCGCCGCCTGAACCGGCCGCGGCGGACGATCGTCGTCGCGCTAGGAGAAGATCGACAGGATGGTGCCGGGCGGCGGCGCCGAGAGGACCGCCTGCAGATTGTTCTGCTGGTTCTCCAGGCTCTTGGCTGCGGCCTGACTGTTGGTGAATTGCAGCTCCGCCAGATGCAGGTTGGTGTTCAGCTGGTTCTTGAGAGTCAGGATCTGCTGCGTCGCCGCGAGCTGGGCGGCGGTCTGGTCGTCATGCAGGGTATTGTTGGCGCTGTCGTACTGCGAGCCGAGCGAGGTCACCTGCGCGCCGGCGATCGCCTGGTTGATGGTCGTCAGGCTGACGATCTGCGACGTCGTCTGCTGGGCCGTGTTGATGTCGGCGAGAGCCGCGGCCTGACCGGCCGCTGTCGACAGGTCATAGGCGCTGCTCGACTGGATGCTGAATCCATTGATCTTCAGCGCCGTCACGCCGTCGTCCTGGAGCGCCGGGTTGTATTTGACGAGGCCGAGATTGCCGACGTCGGTGGTGACGGCGTTGAGTGCGTCGTCGAACGCGGCTGAATCGCCGGCCTGCGCGGCGTTCTGCAGCGCCGTGAGCTTGGACGAGAGATCGCCGAGCGTGATGAGGTTGTTGCCGAGCTGCGTCTCGGCCGTGTTGAAGATCGATTTCTGCTGCGACAGATGGCTGATCTGCACCGTCAGAAAATTTTCCTGGCCGGAGGGCAGGCTGCTCTGGGACTGGAGCGCCGCGACCTTCTGGCCGTACTGGTTCTGCAGCAGCGTCTGCAGCTGCGAGAAGCGCTGCTGGGAGGCCGCCGCCGCGGCGTCCTGCGCGGTCTGTGTCAGCACGCTCATGATGTTGGTCGCGACGCCGCCGCTGCTTGACTGGCTGAACAGCGAGGTCAGCGAGAGCGATCCGGGCGACGTCGTGGCCGAGGTCGACCCGGACGACGATGAGGCGGACGAAGCCGCTGTCGAGGTGGTGACGGGCGATACCGCCGAGATGGTCGTCACGATAATGCTCCTGGTCCAAGCAACACATCAGTATCGCGCCGCGCGGTAAACACGGTGTTAACCCGCGCGCCGCCGTTTCGGCGTATAATGCATTGAATTACCTAGAAGATTCCAGGCTATCGGCGTGCCGCGCCGGATCGCTTGGGCGGCGGTCCGGCCGAGCACCTCGGGCAGGTGCTTGGGGGCGAGGCCGTAGCCTGGGCGGATCGAGCGCACCTTCGCGGCGGTCAGCACCTCGCCGGCGGCGATATCGGCCACCGCATAGATCGATCGGCGGAGCTGCACGTTGCCGACCTCGCTGGACTTGCCGCCGTAGCGAACTTCACCGAGAGCGGCCTCCGCATCGCGGCAGGCGCCGCAGAGGGTCTTGAGCTCGTCGGGCTCCAGCGAGAAGCCGCTGTCCGGCCCGCCATCGGCGCGCCGGATCGTCACGTGCTTCTCGATGATGGCGGCGCCGAGCGCCACCGCGGCGACCGCGACACCGGTGCCGAGCGTATGGTCTGAGAGGCCGACCACGGTGCCGAAGGCCTCGGCCAGGTGCGGTATGGTGCGGAGATTGGCGTCCGCCGCCGGCGTTGGATAGCCGCTCACGCAATAGAGGAGGGCCAGCTCCTTGCAGCCGCCGCGCCGCGCCGCCGCGACCGCCTCGGTGATCTCCGCAAGGTTGGCCATGCCGGTGGAGATGATGAGCGGCTTGCCGGTGGATGCGGCGCGCTCGATCAGCGGCAGGTCGATCGCCTCGAAGGAAGCGATCTTGTAGGCCGGCGTGCCGAGCTTCTCGAGCAGCTCGATCGAGGTCTCGTCGAAGACGCTGCTGAAGACCGCGAGGCCGAGCTTGCGCCCATAGGCGAAGAGCGGCTCGTGCCACTCCCAGGGCATATGGGCCTCCTGGTAGAGCGCGTGCAGCGTCCGGCCGCGCCAGGGTCCGTCCTCCAGGCGAAAGCCTGGGCCGTCATGGTCGATGGTGATCGTGTCCGGCGTATAAGTCTGCAGTTTCACCGCATCGGCGCCGGCGATCTTGGCGGCGTCCATGATCGCGAAGGCGCGCTTGATGTCGCCGTTGTGGTTGGCCGAGAGCTCGGCGATCACATAGGGAGGCTGGCCGGGACCGATCTTGCGGCCGGCGATGGCGATGGCAGGGCGGGTCATGGGATCACCTCGGCTGCGGCCGATGCGGGGGCAGTGGGACCGGCGGTTCGCGGCTCGTACGACCAGTCAAAGCGCCGGGCGTCGATGGCCTGGAAGCCGGCCTGCTGGAACAGTCGCCGCGAGGCGGCGTTGGCGGGATCGACCTCGGCGTGGAGAATGGCGCCGCGAAACAGCTGCTGCCCGAGCCGCAGCGCCGCGGCAGCGATGCCGCGGCCATGGAGCCGCGGGTCGAGCAGGATCGAGATCTCCTGGATCGGCGTCGCGTCGAGCTGATCGAAGCGAAGCACGCCGACGGGAAGGCCATCGTGCAGGATCAGGCTCAGCACGCGATCCGGACGGGCGAGCGACGCCTCCACCCAGGCGACATGCTCGGCAAGGCTCGGCAGCTCCGGGCAGCGCGAGTACCGGCGCACTTCCGGCATGCTCTGCCAGGCGAACATGAGCTCACTGTCGCCCCGCTCGGCGAGCCGGAGCGTGACGGGCTTGCCGTCGCGCGCGCGCTCCTCCGGCAGGAGCGCCAGCAGCACGCGCCAGCCGCCGCGGCCGTC
>DATKPX010000649.1:0-3030 GCA_035523855.1 Allostellaceae bacterium | reverse complement strand
GGCGTGCCGGTGATCTTCAATCCGGCGCCGGCGATCCCGTTCGACCGCCGGCTGCTCGCGGGCGTCGACGTGCTGACGCCGAACGAGGCGGAGGCCGCGGCGCTGGTGGGTTTTCCGATCGACGGCATCGTGGCGGCGCGGCGCGCCGCCGCCGCGCTTCGCGGCGAGGGCGTCGGCATGGTGGTGCTGACGCTGGGCGAGCGCGGCGCCTTTCTGGCCGACGCCGAGGGCGAGGCGCATGTGCCGGCGGTCGCGGTATCGGCGGTCGTCGACACCACCGGCGCCGGCGATGCCTTCAACGGCGCGCTGGCGGTGGCGCTTGCCGAGCGGCAGCCGGTGCGGCAGGCGATCCGCTTCGCCGCCGCCGCGGCGGCGCTCTCGGTCCAGCAGGCGGGTGCCGCGCGCTCGATGCCGATGCGCGCGGCAGTCGATGCGCTGCTTCGTCAGGTCAGGGAATGACGGCAGCAAGCCGCCCGCGAGCGGCGGCGCTCAGAACAGGTTCTGGTGCACCAGGAACATCGCCAGCACCACGATCCAGGCCACCACCGTGAGGCCGAGGATGATGCGCATGCGATTGAGCTGCCAGTCTTCGTCCTCTTCCTCTTCCTCGGCGTCGATCTGATCGTGGATGCGCTCGAGGCGCCGCTGCTTGCGGGCGGCCTCCACTTCCTGCCAGGCGCGCATGAGCCGGGCGCTCGCCTCGGCATTGTGCTCGTCGACCGGCGACTGCCGGAAGATCGTCTGCTCGATGAAGGTGACGTCGCGGGTCTTGTTGTGCTCCTGGGCGATCACCCGCAGTACCCGCACGCCGACCGAGATCTTGCTGTTCTCGAGGACCGATTTCGCCTCGACGATGGCGCTCTCCTTGTCGTCGCAGACGACGGTGAGCTCCCAGCGGTTGCCGTTGTATTTGTGCACTTCGTAAAAGCGGCCGACGACCGTGAGGTCGCTGGCCGCGCGCGGACGCGGCGGCGCCGCCGCTGCTGCAGGCGCGGCAGGTCCGGCGGCAGCCGCGGCCGCAGCCGCAGCCGCGATAGCCGCAGCCGTCCGCCTCGGCAGCGGCCGTGACAGGTCTTCCGTATCCGCCACGCTGTCCATCTCGTCGCGCGCGCCTTCTCGAACGCTTTGGTAAACGTGCTCCGCAAGACTGTTCGAAAATCCTTAAGACTTTGCTTTAAATGGCATTTGAGCCAAGAATGGAAGAAATTCCGGGGTTCTTCCGTGGGTTGACAGGCACTTGCGCGGCGCGGGACGATCCGCTCCCCCTCGCCTGGAAGGACAAGATGACCGCCCCTTCAGAGCCTCACGCGCGCGCGGCCTTCGCCGCTGTCGCGGCACGCCTGTTTCCCGATCTGCCGGCGGATGAGCTCGCGGAGCTCGAGCGCGCCTGGAATCACGTCGCCCGCTGGGCGGCGCGCCTGTCCCATGAGCTGCCTTTCGAGGCGGAGCCTGCGCACATCTTCAAGGCGCCGGAGCGCGCGCCGTGAGCGGCGAGCATTGGACCATCGCCGAGGCGAGCGCCGCGCTTGCCAAGGGCGAGGTCTCGCCGGTGGAGCTGGTGGAAACCTGCCTCCGTCGCATCGAGGCGCAGGACGGCACGCTGCACAGCTATGTCCTGGCGCTGCCCGAGGCGGCGCGCGCGGCGGCGAAAGCCGCCGAGCAGGATCTGCGGCGCGGCGAGCGCAAAGGGCCGCTGCATGGCATTCCGATCGCCCTCAAGGACATCTACGAGACGGCGGGCATTCGCACCACCGGCCATTCCCGCATCAAGCTCGATCACGTTCCGCGCGCGGATGCGACCACGACGGCGAAGCTCGGCGAGGCCGGCACAATCCTGCTGGGGAAGCTCGCGACGCACGAGTTCGCCATGGGCGGCCCCTCCTTCGATCTGCCCTTTCCGCCGGCGCGCAATCCCTGGAACCCCGCCTGCTTCACCGGCGGCTCCTCCAGCGGCTCCGGTGCCGCGGTGGCGGCGGGTCTGGCGCTCGGCGCGCTCGGCAGCGACACCGGCGGCTCGATCCGCCAGCCGAGCGCCTTCTGCGGCCTCGCCGGCATCAAGCCGAGCTACGGCCGGGTGAGCCGCGCCGGCGTCTTTCCGCTCTCCTTCACTCTCGACCACTGCGGGCCGATGGCCTGGACGTCGCGCGACTGCGCGCTGCTGCTGCAGGCGATCGCCGGCGCCGATCCCAGCGATCCCGCCGCGGTCGATCTGCCGGTGCCCGACTACGCTGCGGCGCTCGGCGGCGATCTCAGGGGCATGACGATCGGCGTGCCGCGCGGCTTCTATGAGGCCGATCCGCTGCTGCATCCGGAGGTGAAATCCGCTTTCGACGCCTCGCTCAAGGCGCTCGCCGATCTCGGCGCCCGCATCGAGGAGGTGCGGCTGTCGCCGCTCGAGGACTACCACGCCGCCTGCACGGTGATCCTGCTGTCGGAAGCGTTTGCGATTCACGAGGAGACGCTGAAGACGCGCTGGCGCGACTACAGCGCCTATTTCCGCCGCCGCGTCATGCCGGGCGCGCTGATCTCCGCCAGCGACTACGTGCAGGCGACCCGGCTCCGCCGCCGCTTGGCGCTGGAGATGGACCAGGCGCTCGCCGCTCACACGGCGCTGGCCTTTCCCACCAGCCTCATTCCGCCGCCGCCGATCGAGGATGTCTCCGGACTCGCCTTCCTGGAGCGCGCCTCGCTCACCACGCCGGCGAACGTCTCCGGGCATCCTGCCCTCAGCGTCTGCTGCGGCTTCACCGCGGCGGGGCTGCCGATCGGGCTGCAGCTGATGGGCCGCCGCTTCGACGAGGCGACGCTGCTGAAAGTCGGCGACGCCTACGAGCGCGCGACCCCCTGGCGCCAGCGGCGGCCGGCTTAAGGAGTCGGGATCGGCTGGTTGCGTCCTTCGACGCGCGGCGCATTGCGCCGCTTGCTCGGGATGAGGCGGTTTCTTCCTGCCATCACCCATGGTCCTCATCCTGAGCAAGCGAAGCGCGTCGAGGACGCGGGATGCTCCCGCGGCGGAAGCTCTCCCGCGTC
>DATKPX010000648.1:0-4423 GCA_035523855.1 Allostellaceae bacterium | reverse complement strand
GGTGAAGGACTCGCCGGGCTTCCTGGTCAATCTCGGCGGCCGCGCCTTCACCTCGGAGGCGCTGCACATCCTGCAGGAGGATGTCGCGCAGCCGATCGACGTCGACCAGGTGATGCGCGAGTGCTGCCACTTCCGCATGGGACCCTTCGAGCTGATGGACCTGACCGGCATCGACGTGAACTTCCCGGTCATGCGCATCATCCACGAGTGGTATTTCTTCGATCCGCGTCTCAAATCGGCGCCGATCCACCAGAACCTCTACGAGGCCGGCCGCTTCGGCCGCAAGACCGGCGTCGGATTTCATCGCTATGACGAGAGCGGCAAGATGATCGTGGCGCCGGCGGCGGCGATCGCGGCGAAGAAGCCGGCGCGCGTCATCCTCGCCGAGGACACCAAGGGCTTGGTCGAGCTCGCGGTCGCCGCCGCTGTGGAGACGGCGGCGATCGATGACGGCCACAGCCCGATCCTGCTGGCGCCCTGGGGCGAGGATTGCACCACCGCGGCGACGCGGCTCGGCGTCGATCCCAAGCGCGCGGTGGCGGTCGATCTCTCCCACGACACCGCGAAGCGGATCACCATGATGATGGCGCCGGGCGGCGATTCCGGGATCGGCGATCAGGCGGCGGCGCTCATGGCGGCGGCGGGCCGCGCGGTGACGCGCATCAAGGACAGCCCCGGCTTCATCGCCCAGCGCATCACCGCGATGATCGCCAATCTCGGCTGCGAGATGGCGCAGATGGATCTGGCGAGCCCCAAGGACATCGACATCGCCATGCAGCTCGGCCTCAACTATCCGCAGGGGCCGCTGGCGCTCGCGGACAAGATCGGCGTCGCGCGCACCCACGGGATCCTGCTGCGGCTCCAGGAGGCGACCGGCTCCGACCGCTACCGGCCGAGCCTCTGGCTCCGGCGCCGCGCCCAGCTCGGCCTTTCCGCGCTAACACCCGATTAAGCCCCGATCTGGCACAGTCGATAGGGGCCGAGGTCGAGATGGAGGTGGTTCCAGTGGTCGCTGTCGCTCTCCGGGGTCAGCACCGCGTTGAAGTAGTCGCAGGCGCGCCGCGCCAGCGCATGCAGGAACGCGCCCTTGCGGCCGGAGGAGTCCCAGTCGTGCTCGACGCTCACGCTCTCGCCGTCCGCCAGCAGGAAACCGCGGATGTCGATGGCGCGCCCCGCCGCGTGCTCGCTCCAGCGGCTCGACCCGCTCTCGCGTCGGCAGGAATAGGCGCCGAAATGATCGAGGCGCCGGATCGCGCTGCCGAGATAGTGGATCGCCAGCGGCTCCGCCGCCTCGGCGAGGAAGCGGTCGACGCGATCGGCGAGGCCGCAGCTCATCAGCGCCGGCTGGTTCCAGGCGACCGCGGCGCGGCTCACCTCCACCGAGGTGTCGACCGCGCAGGGGCCGGCGCTGGCCCGCACCGGCGCCAGCCGATAGGCGACACCGCGCGCCTCGAGATCGGCGAGGCACTGCGCGCCCCCGAGGATGGGGAGCGTCGGCGCCGGCGGCGGCTTCGGCGGCCGGCCGGCGCAGGCGGCGAGCAGCAGCGTCACTGCCAGCATCGCGGCGACGCGCGGGCGACGGCTCATCGGCCATACCTACACCGGCGCGGGCGGTGCCGGCCATGACCGCTTCCGCGGCGGCGACCTCGGCCGAGCTCGACGCCCGCTACAAGGGCGCGAAAATCCTCATCACCGGCGGCTTCGGCCTCATCGGCTCGACCCTGGCGCACCGCCTGGTCGGCGCCGGCGCCCAGGTGCGGATCCTCGACAGTCTCGACCCCGACTCGGGTGCGCATCGCGCCAACCTCGCCGGCATCGAGGACCGGGTGGAGGCGGTGATCGCCGATCTCCGCGACGCCGGGGCGGTGAAAGGCGCGCTCGCCGATCGTGACATTCTTTTTAATCTTGCGGCGCAGACCAGCCATCTCGGCTCGATGAAGCAGCCGCTCGTCGATCTCGACGTCAACGCGCGCGCGCAGCTGGCGCTTCTCGAATCCTGCCGCGCGGTCAATCCCGCGCTCCGCATCGTCTTCGCCAGCACGCGCCAGATCTATGGCAGGCCCGACTACCTGCCGGTGGACGAGAAGCATCCGCTCCGGCCGCCCGACGTCAACGGCGTCGACAAGCTGGCGGGCGAGGAGTTCCATCTCCTCTATCACCGGGTCTATGGCATCAAGACGACGGCGCTTCGCCTCACCAACACCTATGGTCCGCGCATGCGCATCAAGGACGCGCATCAGACCTTCGTCGGCATCTGGCTGCGCACGGTGCTGGAAGGCCGGCCCTTCGAGGTCTGGGGCGGCGAGCAGCGCCGCGACCTGACCTATGTAGAAGACTCTGCCGAGGCGTTCATGCGCGCGGCGCTGACGCCGGCGGCGGTGGGCGAGGTCTTCAACGTCGGCGGCGACCGGCCGGTGACGCTGCGCGAGCTGGCGGAGGCGCTGATCGCCGCCCACGGCGGCGGCTCCTTCGTCGTTAAGGAATTCCCGGCCGAGCGCAAGCGGATCGACATCGGCGACTACTGGGCGGACGACCGGCGGTTCCGCTCCGTCACCGGCTGGCGGCCGCAAGTGCCGATAGATATTGGTCTAAAAAAGGCTCTCGAATTCTTCAGCACTCGCCTCGCGACTTATGTCTAAATGGCGCCTCCAGACCGCCTATGACGGAGCCCCATGACCGACGAGCCCATTCCGCAAGCCGATCCCCGAGCGGGGTTCCTGGCCTTGCGCACGCGCATCGACATCGCGATCACCCAGGTGATCGAGAGCGGCGCCTACATCCTCGGCAGCGAGGTCAGCGGCTTCGAGCAGGAGTTCTCTGCATTCGTCGGCGTGCGGCACGGCATCGGCGTGGCGAGCGGCACCGACGCCATCATCTTGGCGCTGAAAGGAATCGGCGTCGGTCCCAATGACTATGTGGTGACGGTGCCGCACACCGCGGTGGCGAGCGTGGCGGCGATCGAGCTCGCCGGCGCCAAGCCGCTGCTGGTCGACATCGATCCGCGCACCTACACGATGGATCCGCAGGCGCTCGCCGAGGTGCTGGCGAAGCCGCCCGGCCGCATCGCCGCGGTGCTCCCCGTGCACATCTACGGCCAGCCCGCCGATCTCGGCGCGATCGAGCCGATGGTGGCCAATGCCGGCGCGGTGCTGATCGAGGATTCCGCCCAGTGCCACGGCGCGCTCTGGGGCACGCGGATGACCGGCAGCATCGGCCGCCTCGGCACCTTCAGCTTCTATCCCACCAAGAACCTGGCGGCGCTCGGCGACGGCGGCGCCATCGTCACCAGCGACGACGCGCTCGCCGAGCGCATCCGCGCGCTCCGGCAGTACGGCTGGCGCGAGCGCTACATCAGCGACATCACCGGCCTCAACTCGCGCCTCGACGAGGTGCAGGCGGCGATCCTGCGCGTGCGCCTCACCATGCTGGAGGCGGAGAACCAGCGCCGGCGCGACATCGCCGCCGCCTATGACAGCGGTCTGCAGGGCCTGCCGATCGTGCTGCCGGCGCGCCAGCCGAAGACCATTCACGTCTTCCATCAATACGTCGTGCGCACGCCCAAGCGCGAGGCGCTGCGCCGCGCGCTGCAGTCGCGCGGCATCGGCACCAACATCCATTATCCGGCGCCGGTGCATCTGCAGCCGGCCTATCGCGGCCGCATCGCCGTCGGCCCCGCCGGCCTCGGCGAGACCGAGCGCGCCGCCCGCGAGGTGCTGAGCCTGCCGATGTTCCCGCAGCTCCGCGAGGAGCAGGTCGGCCGCGTCATCGCCGGCATCCACGGCGCCCTGGCGGAGATCGATTAGCGCATATCACCCTCTCCGCCGCGAGAGCGGGGGAGAGGGTGCGAGCGTCAGCGAGCGGGTGAGGGGGTCGCGCCGCGAGACCGGGGGCCGCGGCACCTCACCCTCCCGTCGCTTGCGCGACGGGCCCCTCCCTCTCCCCCGCAAGCGCGGAGAGGGTTTTCTTTGCGTGACGCTAAGCCCCCGTGTGGATCAGCAGGACGCCGGCGCCGATCAGGACGATGCCGCCGAACTGGTGCCAGCCGAGCGGCTCGTTCCAGAGATAATGCGCGCAGATCGCCACCACCACGTAGGAGAGCGCGACGCTCGGGAACGCCACCGAGACCGGGATGCGCTTGATGGCGACGATGTAGAAGAGCGCGCCGAAGCCATAGGCGAAGAGGCCGCCGATGGTGAAGGGGTCCAGGAACTGGTTCATCACGTCCTGGGTCCGCTCGGCGCCGGTCTTGAGCAGGATCTGGCCGAGCACGCCGAGCGCGATCGCCGCGAAGAGCGTCAGATAGGAGATCAGCATGGAGCTCAGACCCGCTCCGCGAGACGACGCTCCGCGCGCGCCGGCGCGGTGTCGGGGAAGCCTGCCGCGCTGTGGGTGATGTCGCGGATCACCGCCTGCGGCTTGTTGT
>DATKPX010000647.1:0-4013 GCA_035523855.1 Allostellaceae bacterium | reverse complement strand
TATCCCGGCGACGTCTTCTATCTCCACTCGCGGCTCCTGGAGCGCGCGGCGAAGCTCAACGACAAGATGGGCTCGGGCTCGCTGACGGCGCTCCCCGTGATCGAGACCCAGGCCGGCGACGTCTCCGCCTATATCCCGACCAACGTGATCTCGATCACCGACGGGCAGATCTTCCTGGAGACCGATCTCTTCTATCGCGGCATCCGTCCCGCCATCAACGTCGGCCTCTCGGTGAGCCGCGTCGGCTCGGCGGCGCAGATCAAGGCGATGAAGCAGGTCGCCGGCCGCATCAAGCTGGAGCTCGCGCAGTATCGCGAGATGGCGGCCTTCTCGCAGTTCGCCTCCGACCTCGATCCCGCGACCCAGCGCCTGCTGGCGCGCGGCGCGCGCCTCACCGAGCTGCTGAAGCAGCCGCAATACACGCCGATGGCGGTCGAGGATCAGGTGGTCTCGATCTTCGCCGGCACCCGGGGATATCTCGACAAGATCGAGGTGGCGAAGATCGGCCACTACGAGAGCTCGATGCTGAGCGAGCTCCGGGCGAAGCAGCCGCAGGTCCTGCAGTCGATCCGCGACAAGCGCGAGATCGACAGCGCGACCGAGGGCGAGCTCAAGACCTTCCTCGACAAGTTCGCCGAGACCTTCGTCTAAGGACAGGCCGGCCCGCCCATGGCTACGCTCAAGGACCTCCGCGTCCGCATCCGCAGCGTCAAGTCGACGCAGAAGATCACCTCGGCGATGAAGATGGTGGCGGCCTCGCGGCTGCGCCGCGCCCAGGAGCAGGCGGAGGCGGCGCGCCCCTATGCCGAGCGCATGGAGCGCATGCTGGGCTCGCTGGCCTCCGGCCTGGTCGACAGCGGCACCGCGCCGCCGCTGCTCGCCGGCACCGGCAAGGACGACACCCATCTGCTGATCGTCGCCACCTCCGATCGCGGCCTCGCCGGCGGCTTCAACGCCACCATCCTGCGCGAGACGCGCCGCACCATCCGCGAGCTGGAGCGCGCCGGCAAGAAGGTGAAGCTCCTCACCATCGGCCGCAAGGGCCGCGACGGGCTCCGCCGCGACTACGGCAGGCTGATCATCGACAGCCTGGTCGAAGTGGGCCGGCCGCGGCTGCAGTTCGCCAACGCGATCGCCATCGCCCAGCGCGTGCGCGCGCTCTTCGACACCGGCGAGTTCGACATCGCCAGCATCGTCTACAACCGCTTCAAGTCGGCGATGACGCAGGTCGTAACCCGGCAGCAGCTGGTGCCCTTCGCGGTGCCGGAGAACGCGGCGAAGCCCGATCCGGCGGTGCAGGGCGTCTACGAGTTCGAGCCGGACGAGGAGGAGATCCTCAAGCTGCTGCTGCCGCGCAATCTCGCGGTGCAGATCTTCACCGCGCTGCTGGAGAACAACGCCAGCGAGCAGGGCGCGCGCATGACCGCGATGGACAACGCGACGCGCAACGCCGGCGACATGATCGATCGCCTGACCACGATCTACAACCGCTCGCGCCAGGCGGCGATCACCAAGGAACTCATCGAGATCATCTCGGGCGCCGAGGCGCTCTAGGACAGACGTAAAAGGAATTCGGGACCATGGCCAAGAACACCATCGGCACCATCACCCAGGTCATCGGCGCCGTCGTCGACGTCAAGTTCGACGGCGAGCTGCCGATGATCCTCAGCGCGCTCCACGCGCAGAACCAGGGCAAGACCCTGGTGCTGGAGGTGGCGCAGCACCTGGGCGAGAACACCGTCCGCACCATCGCCATGGACACCACCGACGGCCTGGTGCGCGGCGCCGAGGTGGTGGACACCGGCGCCGCCATCAGCGTGCCGGTGGGGCCGGAGACGCTGGGCCGCATCATCAACGTGGTGGGCGAGCCCGTCGACGAGCGGGGGCCCATGAAGACCACGCGCACCTCGCCGATCCACAAGCCGGCGCCCGAGTTCGTCGACCAGTCGACCGAGGCGGAGATCCTGGTCACCGGCATCAAGGTCGTCGACCTGCTGGCGCCCTACGCCAAGGGCGGCAAGATCGGCCTGTTCGGCGGCGCCGGCGTCGGCAAGACCGTCATCATCATGGAGCTCATCAACAACATCGCCAAGGCGCATGGCGGCTACTCGGTCTTCGCCGGCGTCGGCGAGCGCACCCGCGAGGGCAACGACCTCTATCACGAGATGATCGAGTCCAAGGTCATCATCACCGACGGCCCCGGCTCCAAGGCGGCGCTGGTCTATGGCCAGATGAACGAGCCGCCGGGCGCCCGCGCCCGCGTCGGCCTCACCGGCCTGACGCTCGCCGAGTATTTCCGCGACGAGGAAGGGCAGGACGTGCTGTTCTTCGTCGACAACATCTTCCGCTTCACCCAGGCGGGCTCCGAGGTGTCGGCGCTCCTCGGCCGCATCCCCTCGGCGGTGGGCTATCAGCCCACCCTCGCCACCGACATGGGCGCGCTGCAGGAGCGCATCACCACCACCCGCAAGGGCTCGATCACCTCGGTGCAGGCGATCTACGTGCCCGCCGACGACCTGACCGACCCGGCGCCCGCCACCTCCTTCGCGCATCTCGACGCGACGACGGTGCTATCGCGGCAGATCGCCGAGCTCGGCATCTACCCGGCGGTGGACCCGCTCGACAGCACGTCGCGCATGCTCGACCCCCGCGTCGTCGGCGAGGAGCACTACAAGGTCGCCCGCGACGTGCAGCGGGTGCTGCAGACCTACAAGTCGCTGCAGGACATCATCGCCATCCTGGGCATGGACGAGCTCTCCGAAGAGGACCGGCTCACCGTCGCCCGCGCCCGCAAGATCCAGCGCTTCATGTCGCAACCTTTCCACGTCGCCGAGGTTTTCACCGGAACGCCGGGCGTGTTCGTGAAGCTCGAGGACACCATCAAGGCCTTCAAGGGCATCGTCGCCGGCGAGTACGACGACATGCCGGAGAGCGCCTTCTACATGGTGGGCACCATCGAGGAGGCGGTGGAGAAAGCGCGCAAGATGGCGGCCGAGGCCGCCTGATCGCGGGGTAGGAAGCGATGGCAGCGAAGGTCAAATTCGAGCTCGTCTCGCCGGAGAAGCTGCTGCTCTCCGAGGAGGTCGAGATGGTGGTGGTTCCCGGCACCGAGGGTCTCTTCGGCGTGCTGCCGGGCCACGCGCTCTTCATCTCGGCGGTGAAGCCGGGCGTCATCGACTGCTACGACAACAACCGCGTCAGCGAGCGGATCTTCGTCTCCGGCGGCTTCGCCGAGGTGACGCCGGAGCGCTGCACCGTGCTGGCGGACGAGGCGATGCCGCTCTCCTCCCTCGACCGCGGCGAGATCGAGGAAAGCATGAAGGCGGCGAGCGCCGAGATCGCCAGCCTCGAGGAGCGCCTGGCCAAGCTCCAGGGCGCCGAGCGCGACCTCGTGGAGATCGAGCTCAAGGCGGCCGAGGTCAGGCGCCTGGTCGCCGAGGCCAAGCGCGCCGCCCTCGAGTCGGGCGTCGCCGTCCATTAGGTTGGCTTAGTCACAGCATTGATATTGCCGCCGGATTTGCTTCCGGGAAGGCACGCTCCTATATTCCCGCCGGGAGAGCGGAAAGGGAACGCGATGGGTACCTGGACGCTGGGCGACATTCCCTGGGACCGGTTCGACCGCGCCAAGGTCGATCCGGAGATCTTGCGCATCGTCAAGGCGGCGAGCCTGGTCGAGCGCAACGGCGGCGACTACGCCCACTATCTCTGCAACGTCTTCGACGACGATCCCGAGTTCAAGACCGTCGCCACCCGCTGGGGCGGCGAGGAGATCCAGCATGGGCAGGCGCTGGGCCGCTGGGCGATGCTGGCGGATCCCGGCTTCGATCATGAGGGCGCCTGCCGGCGCTTCACCGCGGGCTTCCGCGTCGATCTCGATGCCAAGGCCTCGGTGCGCGGCACCCGCTCCGGCGAGCTCATCGCCCGCTGCATCGTCGAGACCGGCACCAGCTCCTACTACACC
Source organism: Allostellaceae bacterium (assembly GCA_035523855.1). Lineage (GTDB taxonomy): Bacteria > Pseudomonadota > Alphaproteobacteria > ATCC43930 > CGMCC-115725 > DASZHJ01. The sequence goes on along the minus strand of DATKPX010000647.1, from coordinate 52 downwards.
GCGCTCTCCGAGGCGGCCGAGGAGCCGGTGCTGAAGGAGATCTGCCGCCGCA
>DATKPX010000646.1:0-2077 GCA_035523855.1 Allostellaceae bacterium | reverse complement strand
AGGCCTACGAGGTGGCGGAGGCCGCGGAGAACGGCGACGTCGCGGCGCTCCGGGACGAGCTCGGCGATCTCCTGCTGCAGGTGGTGTTCCATGCCCGGATGGCCGAGGAGGCCGGCCATTTCGCGTTCGACGACGTGGCGCGCGCGATCGCCGAGAAGATGATCCGCCGTCACCCGCACGTCTTCGCCGACGCCAGGATCGCGGGATCCCAGGCGCAGACCCAGGCCTGGGAAGAGCAGAAGGCCGGCGAGCGCCGCGCCCAGGCCGCTGCCGCCGGACGCACCGAGAGCGCCCTCGACGGCGTCGGTCTCGGCCTCCCTGCTCTCACCCGCGCCGAGAAGCTGCAGAAGCGGGCGGCGCGCGTCGGCTTCGACTGGAGCGAGGCGCCGCCGATCTTCGACAAGATCGCGGAGGAGATCGACGAGCTCCGGCGCGAGATGGACGATGGCGGCGCGCCGGAGCGGCTCGAGGACGAGCTCGGCGATCTCCTCTTCGCGGTGACGAACCTGGCGCGCCATCTCAAGCTCGATCCGGAGCAGGCGCTGCGCCGCGCCAGCCGCAAGTTCGAGCGCCGGTTCCGCCAGGTCGAGGAGCGCCTCGCCGCCGCCGGGATCGCGCCGGCGGAGGCGGGCCTCGACCGCATGGAAGCGGAATGGCGCCGCGTCAAGGCCGGGGAATAGCCGCCGCGTGAAGCTCTCGGTCCTGATCCCCGTCTACAACGAGATCGGCACCATCGCGCGGATCGTCCGCGCGGTGACCCGCGCCATTCCCCAGGTGGAGAAGGAGATCGTCATCGTCGATGACAATTCGTCCGACGGCACCGGCGATTTTCTCGACCGCAGCTTCGGCGGTGCCGAGGGTTCCTGCTCCGGCGTCACGCTGCGCGACGACGGCAGCGTCGAGCTGCTGCCGCTCGGCGACGCGAGCACCGGCCGGATCTGCTTCAAGGTGTTCCATCATCGGCGGAACCGCGGCAAGGGCGGCGCCATCCAGACCGCGATGGCCGCCGCCACCGGCGACGTGATGGTGATCCAGGACGCCGATCTCGAATACGATCCCGAGGACTGGGCGCTGATGTACCAGCTGATCGCGGTGCGCAAGGTCGCCGATGTCGTCTACGGCTCGCGCTTCTTCGGCCGTCCGCACCGGTCGCTCTACTTCCATCACTATCTCGCCAACCGGCTGCTCTCGCTGACCTTCAACCTGCTCTACAATCAGCTGCTGAGCGACATCGAGGTCTGCTACAAGATGTTCACCCGCGAGGTGATGCAGAGCTTGCGGATCACCTGCGAGGATTTCGGCTTCGAGGTGGAGATCAGCGCCCAGATCGCGCTGGCGCGCCGCTGGCGCATCTACGAGATGGGCATCAGCTACTATGGCCGCACCTACGACGAGGGCAAGAAGATCAGCTGGCGGGATGGCGTGAAGGCGCTCTGGTACCTCCTCCGCTTCCGCTTCTGATGACCAGCCGCGATGCCATCGGCGCCGAGGAGCGGAGCGCCGTCGCTGCGCCGGTTGCCGTCATCCTTGCCGGCGGGCTCGTCGCGCGCATCCTCTGCATTCTCCTCGAGTTCAACCGGGACTGGGAGCACGATCCCTTCAATCATGTGATCTTCGCCCAGTCCGTCTTCGCCGATCTGCCGCAGAGCCTCGCCTATGGCATCGCGGTCTGGGCGAAGCCGCTCTACACCTTCTTCTTCGCCGCGCTCTATCAGCTGCTGCCGGCCTCCTGGCCCGCGCTGGTCGTCACCCAGATCGCCAACGCGCTGCTGTGGACCGCGGGTGCCTGGCTGGTGCTGCGGATCGCGCGCGACCTCTTCCGGCAGCGGCAGACGGTGCTGGTGCTGGCGGTGATCGCCGCCCTCACCTTCGTCGGCTTTCGCAGCTCGGTCTCCGCCAATACCGAGCCCTCCGCCGCCTTCATCGTGGCGCTGGCGCTCTGGCTCTGGCACCGCCGCCGGATGATGCTGGCATCGCTCTGCTTTGGGCTCGTCGTGCTGGTGCGCACCGACGGCGTCTTCTGTGTCGCGGTGTTCGCCATCGCCGCCGTGCTGGAGCCGCTCGGCGGGCGCCGGCC
>DATKPX010000645.1:0-7602 GCA_035523855.1 Allostellaceae bacterium | reverse complement strand
GCGCGCTGGGTCGGCGCCGCCGCCTTCTCCAGGATCGGCTCGATCGCGGAGCCCGTGACGTCGCCGCGCCGGAGCATGCGCCGGGTCGCCTGCACGTAGTTGAGGATGCCCGCCAGCGGTTGGTTGAGCTCATGGGCGAGCGCGGCGGCCATCTGCCCCATCTCCGTGAGCCGGCCGACATGAATGAGCTCGGACTGCAGCTCCTGCACGCGGGTGAGCGCGTCCATGGCGGCGCGTCGCTCGGTCACGTCGGTAACGACGCCCAGCACCCGCGTCGGGCCGCCCGCTCCCCGCGAGACGATGCCGCGGCTCGCCAGCCAGCGCACCGCCCCGTCGGAGGCGCGCACGATGCGGTACTCCGCGGCATAGGAGCCGGACGCCGCGCTCGCCTGCTGCGCCAGCGCCAGCACGCGCGGGCGGTCCTCCGGATGGACGATCGCCAGATAGGCCTCATGGGAGGGCGGGGTCGTCACCGGGTCGAGGCCGATGAGACGATAGAGACCGGTCGACCACACGAGCAGGCCCGACTCCGGCTGAATCTCCCAGGTGCCGATGCCGCCCGCCTCCTGCGCCAGGCGCAGCCGCTCCTCGCTCGCCCTCAGCGCCGCCGCCGCCGCCCGCTGGGCGGAGACGTCGCGAAAATAAACCGAGAGGCCGCCGCCGGCCTGGGGATAGACGGAGACCGACAGCCACCGGCCGAGAAGCAGCGACATGGTCTCGAACTCGCGCGGCTTGCCGTTGGCGGTCGCCTCCCGATAGACCGCCTCGGTTTCGCCGCCGACAAGATGCGGGAACATCTCCAGCAAGGGCCGGCCAAGGAGCTGCTCGGAGGTCATCCCCAGCAGCTCCAGGGCCCGGTGATTGACATAGGTGAAGCGCCACTCGCCGTCGATGGCGTAGAAGCCGTCGCCGATGCTCTCCAGCACCTCGGTGGTGCGCTTGAGCGAGCGGTCGAGCGCCCCCTGGCGCTGCAGCAGCAGCTGGGCGGCATCCTGAAAGGCGCGGCCGATCTCGTTGGCCTCGCGCAGCGGTGTCGCGATGGGCGGGATCGCCTCGCCGCGGCCGAGCGCACCCGCCGCCCTGACCAGGCTGCGCATCGGCACCTCGATCCGCCGGCCGACCAGCCAGGCGAGCACCAGCGCCAGGGCGCCCCCCAGCGTCGCCACGGCAACGATGACGCCGATCGCCGATCGAAGCGGCGTCTCCAGGATCTGCGCGGGAATCCCCACCAACGCATACCATCCCGAAAGCCGCGAGCGGGAATAGGCGGAGACCATCTCGATCCCCTCGAGGTTGCGGCCCCGCCACACGCCGCTGTCGCCACCGAGATGGGCTGCGAAGTCCGGCGCGATGGATCTGGCCACAAAGGTTTCCTGCATGACCGCGCGAGCGATGATGAGATGCTCACTGTCGGCGACGCTGCTTCGCCAGCCCCCCGGAAGAGAGCTCTGCAGCAGCACGTCCCGCACCCGTCCGGCCTGCCGCTCGAGCCCGAGCAGCAGCGTCGGTCTGCCCTCCTGCAGCACCGACACATAGGCGCTGACGATGGGCTGCCGATCCTCGCCGACGTAGATGCCGGAGAAGACCGGCCGGTCAGACGCCAGCGCCCGGCGGTGAACATCGACCAGCCCGTCCTGCGGTCTGAGGCCGCCGCTGTGGGTGTCGAAAACGCGCGCGCCCTGGATATCGCGCACGACCACGTTGACGTCGAGCACCCGCGCCGCCTCCTCGGCCAGGGCGCGAAACCGATCGAAATCGCGGCCCTGCAGCGTCGGCGAGGCCGCCAACGTCCGCAGCACCGCGGTCTCCGCCGTCAGATCGCGATCGAGGTCGGAGACGATCTCCGCCGTGGCGATATGCGCCTGCTGCTCCAGGCTGGCCTGCTCCCGCACCGCGAACTGCCAGAGGAGCGTGATACCGAGCACGAGGGTCGGCACCAGCGTGCCCGCCCCGAACATCGCTAGATGCCATACCATCGAGCGATCGCGGCGCCGCGGGATCGGCGCACTCTGGCTATGGCCTGGCGACACGAATCCCCTTCTCCTCCCTTTCCCGGACGATCGCCTGCCGCAGCCATCCGGCGACGCAAGGCGCCGTCTCCGCTTCCGATGGGCGCAGAAGCGGGTATCGACAGCAGGCGGTCATCCCGCATACCGGTGCAATGACTTAGGTCAATTTTCGGGGATACCCCGGCCGGCTGCCCGGCGGGGAAAGGAGATCCGGCCGCGCGCCGCTCAGGAGCGATGCGGCTCGACCGGCCCCAGGAGGATGGGAGACGCGACCAGCGGCGCCGGGATCGTGCCGCCGGTGGCCGTTCCGCCGACGGGGTGATGCTCCGCGAGCTCCGGCACCGCTTCCGCCGCGAGGCGACGGCCGCGCTCCATCGGCGGCACCCGCCTGGATGCGCTCAGCGTATGGGACAGCCACTCCAGCCACATGCGCGCCTCCTCGACCCAGAGACCACTCAGTTCTAGGCAGCCCGTCGTGACGCTGTGGTTACCCGGATGCGGCCTTTTCGAGGCGAAATGTCAAGCTAACCGTCTGCGCGCCGCGACGCTGGCGCGGTGCGCTCGGATGGTTTGTGGCGCGCCGGCGGCTGACCGGCTCGCGCGAAGGGGGTATGATGCAATCCCGGATGCTCGGGCCGTAGAGGAGACCCGCGGGATCATGTCGAAAGTCAGAGGTGGCGCCAGCGAGCCTGTCGAGCTGCGGGCCGGCGCCGGCGTCCGCGAGGCCGCCCGCGAGGTGGAGCTGGAGCAGTGGGCGTGGCGCCGGGTCAAGGGCCTGCGCCTCCTCTACTCGCACCTGACGGTCTACGTCTTCATCAACATCATCCTGCTGCTGGTCGACGTGTCGACGCCGGGCGACCCGTGGTTCTACAAGGTGATGCTCGGCTGGGGCATGCTGGTAGGACTGCACGCCGCCTATACCTACGAGCTGCTGCCCTGGGCGACGCGCGACTGGGAGCAGGAGAAGGTGCGCCAGTTGATGGAAGACCGGCGCCAGCGCCGGAGCCGCTCCTAGCCGCGCTGCCTTCCTCGGCGCCGGCGCGGTTACATGCCGCCACCACCACCGCCGTTCGCGCCGCCTCGATAGGCATCGCTGTGCCAGCGCTCGTAGACAGGATCTGGGGGCGGCGGGGCGCCGCAGGCGGCGAGCAGCGCTGCCAGAAGCGCGATCAGACCAAGACGTGCCGGAAGCGTCATGGGTCGATTTTCCTCCCCCAGAAAGCGAGCTCACCACCGCCCCGCGCGCGCCGCACGTCACATATCGGTGATGCGACGCGGTCGCAAAGCGCCGTGTTAACGCGCTGGTTTCCCGAACTTCCGGGCGAGGAACCCTTGGCCCCGTCCGCCGTTCTAAGACGTGAATGGCGCCGCGGCTCTCGGCCGCAACTGGCGCCGAACGGCCAATGGAGGAACCTCATTATGAAGCCCGCCCGTCGCCCGGTCCGCATTCTTCTGGCAGCCGCGCTCGCTGTCAGCCTTGCGCCGGCGATCTCCGCCTGCTCGGAGACCCGGACCAGTGAGAGCACCGGCCAATATGTCGACAGCGCCACCATCACCACCAAGGTCAAAGCGGCGCTGGTTCAGGACCAGTCGCTGAAGGGCTTCGACATCCACGTCGAGACCTTCAAGGATCAGGTGCAGCTCAGCGGCTTCGTCGACACGCAATCGCTGAAGAACCGCGCCGCCGAGGTGGCGAGCCGCGTTGAGGGCGTGCGCTCGGTCCAGAACAATCTGATCGTCAAGGGAGCGGGCTGACGCCCGCTCGCCACGTTTGCGCAACCCGCGATCAACGAGAGGGAGAGTACCGATCATGAGCCAGGCCAAGGACGCCGATTTCGCCGCGATCAGCGAGGATGTCGCTTCCCTGAAGCGCGATCTCGCGAGCCTGATGGATCACATCAAGAAGGGCAGCAACCGAACCGCGCAAGACCTCTATAACGGCCTCGCCGCGGAGAGCGAGCGCTCGGTGAAGGCGATCAGCCGCCAGGTCGAGGAGCAGCCGCTCACCAGCCTGCTGATCGCCTTCGGCATCGGCATCGTCAGCGGCCGCCTGCTGTCGCGCTGAGCGACGGCCTTCCATGCACGAGCTCCTGCGGCTGGCGGCGAAAGTCGCCGATGCCGCGCTGATCCCGCCCCGGCCGTCGTTCACCGGCCGCGTCGCGGCGATTGCCGCTCTCATTCCCGTCGCGGCGGGCCTCGGCTGCGGCGCGATCGGGTTTCTGGTCGCGGGTATCTGGCTGCGGCTCGCGCCCGAGATCGGCAGCGCGGACGCCTCGCTGGTGGTCGGCGCCATCCTGCTCATTGGTTGCGTCGTCGCCGCGGCGGCGATCTGCTATTCCTATCGCGGGCCGCGGCGGTCCGCTTCGCCGCCGACGCCACGCGTGAACGTGCAGGCGATCGTCAACGATGCGTCCGACCTAGTGCGCGCCAACAAGACGACGCTGCTGCTGGCGGCGTTCGTCGCCGGCCTTCTCACCGAGCAAAACCGACGCTAGCTCGGGCCGCGAGCGGGAACCGCGGGCAGACCTCTGCCGTTTCATCTCATATCCACCTGCGGGAAAGGAAACCGAGATGAATTGGGATCAGATCGCCGGCAATTGGAAGCAAGTCTCCGGCAAGGCGAAGGAGAAGTGGGGCAAGCTCACCGACAACGACTGGACGGTCGTGAAGGGCAAGCGCGACCAGCTCATTGGCAAGGTGCAGGAACGCTACGGCATCGCCAAGGAAGAAGCCGAGCGCCAGGTCACCGAGTTCGAAGGCACCCTCGACACCGCCGACCGGAGTACGCGCTCCCACTGACGCGACAACAACGGCACGCGCCAATTCTCTTGGCGCTCAGCTTGCGAAAAGCGACGCGCGAGGGACTGAAGTCCCGGCGCGTCGCTTCTTCTTTGCGCGAACATGTTGCGCTCTCCGCCGCTTCCGGCGTGAAATAGGACCGTCTCACGGCGGCCCTTGACCGCACTGGCGGGAGCAGCGATGCCAAGCCCAATCTTCCACATGATCGCCGGCGCGCCGACGCCGGTCGCGCCCTTCAGCCACGCGGTCGAGACCGGCGGCTGGCTCTTCGTCACCGGGCAGATGCCGACCTGGCCCGAGGACGACGCGAAACCGCTGCCCGACGGCATCGAGGCGCAGACGCGGCGCGTCATGGACAATCTGATCCTCGTCCTGGAAGGCGCGGGCTACGCACTCAGCAACGTCGTCTCGGTGCGGATCTACCTCGCCGATTTCCGGGGTCACTACGCCCGGATGAACGAGGTCTACCGCGGGTATTTTCCCGCCGGCCGGCTGCCGGCGCGCACCTGCGTCGGCGTCACCGGGCTCGCCCGCGACGCGCTGGTGGAGATCGACCTGGTCGCCCGCAAATAGCGCTCAGCTGTTCGGCGCGCCATAGACCACCGAGGGCGCGGGCTTGCTGGAGATCGGCGAGATCTCCACGATCTCCGCCGGCAGCGATTGCGGCGCGGCATCGCCCTGGCGCCAGAGCCAGTAGGTATTCTGCGGATTGCCGTTGACGGCGATCACCTTGTGATTGCCCTTGGCATCGATGGCGTGGATGGTGACGCGGTTGATGAGGCCGCCCTTGAGGCGGCGCATGTCCTCGACCGCCTCGCGCACCGCCGCCTCGACGCTCATGCCCATCTTCATGTAGAGCACCACCGCGCGCGACGTCCCGGCGCGGATCGTCATCTCGCCGGCGCCGGTGCAGGCGCAGGCGCCGTAGCGCGTGTCGGCGTACATGCCAGCGCCGATGACCGGCGAATCGCCGAGCCGACCCGGATATTTCCAGCCCCAGCCGGAGGTGCTGACGCCGCCGCCGATCTCGCCCTTGGCATCGAGGGCAAGGAAGGTCGTGGTGTCGCGGCCGACCTCCGGATCGATGGCGTGGCGGCAGAGATCGATGAGCGGCACGTCGGGCCATCGCTTGCGGGCTTCCGCGGGAACCTCCTTCTCGAACCAGGCGCGCCAGACCCGCGCGCTGTCGGTGATCAGGTTCTCGCCCGCCTCGGCGCCGATCTCGCGGGCGAAGCGCTCGGCGCCGTCGCCGACCAGGAATACATGTGGCAGCTTCTCCATCACCGCGCGCGCGATGCTGATCGGGTGGAGGTACCCCTTGATGGCGCCGACCGAGCCGGTGCGCAGCGTGGTGCCGTCCATGATCGAGGCATCGAGCTCCATGTCGCCGAGGAGGTTGGGCCAGCCGCCGCGGCCGACGGTGCGGATGGTCTCGTCCGTCTCCACGATGCGGATGCCCGCCTCGATCGCGGCAAGCGCGGGGGCGCCTTCCTGCAGCTGCCGCGCGGTAGTGCTGACGCCGGGCCGGCCCTCGTTATTCGTGACGACGATCATGGATGTTCTCTCCTCCCTCACAAGGAGGCGCCACAATAGCGCCTTCCCGGTCTGGTATCTGCCTCCGGCCGGCCGGTCCGCCGCCGGGGATCCCGACCGCCGCAGCGGCCTATAACTCGGGACGACCGCCGCGCTTCCGCGGATGCCCGCGGCTGTGGGCTGCAACCGACTGTGAATACTGGATTAAAACCGCGTGACGACAGGCAGATATTCCTTGGCAGGGGGCAAATGTCTATTATCTTGGCACCGCGTCGCCAAGCGGCGGCCGACAGCCGCCGGAGTAGAGGCTCGGCGATGATCGCTCCGCGGCCGGGAGCCGTTTGGCCGGCCTGATCACCGTAGCGTCCGATCTCCCGCATCGCATCGACGGTCTCCGCGTGCCCGCTCTCGACACCAAGCTGCCGGATCCCCGCCTCGGTCTTCCCGAGCGACTTGGCTTGCCCGCTCCAGTCGGCGTCCCATGGACGACCTGAACACCGAGCGCGAGCTGATGCCGCCGCCGCATCCGGCAGGGCTGCTGCCGGCGCCGAAGCGCGCGCCGGCCTGGCGGCGCCATCTTTGGATCCTCGTTTGCCTGCTGGTGGTGGGCGGCCTTGCCTGGTGGGTGCACCAGCGGCCCGCCCAGCAGGCGCGGAGCGGCCGCTTCGCGGTCAGCGGCGCCATGCCGGTGGTCGCCGCCACCGCCGAGAAGGGCGACATCAATATCAGCCTCAACGGCCTCGGCACGGTGACGCCGCTCGCCACCGTCACCGTGCGTACCCAGATCGCCGGCCAGCTCATGCGCCTCGCCTTCAAGGAGGGCCAGATGGTGCATGACGGCGATCTCCTGGCGGAGGTCGACCCGCGCCCCTACGAGCAGGCGCTGGCGAATGCGCAGGGCGTGCTGATCAAGGACCAGGCCCTGCTGGCCAATGCGCGCCTCGACCTCCAGCGCTACCAGACGCTGGTGAAGCAGGATTCGCTGCCCACGCAGACGCGCGACACGCAGGAGTCCCTCGTCCACCAGCTCGAGGGCACGGTGAAATCCGATCAGGCGCAGGTCGACACCGCGAAGCTCAACCTCGCCTACTGCTACATTCTGGCGCCCGTCACCGGCCGCGTCGGGCTGCGCCAGGTCGACGAGGGCAACTACATCCAGACCAGCGACGCCAACGGCATCGTCGTGCTGACGCAGCTCGAGCCGATCACGGTGGTGTTCACTCTGCCCGAGGACAGCGTGCCCGCGGTGATGAAGCAGCTC
>DATKPX010000644.1:0-8015 GCA_035523855.1 Allostellaceae bacterium | reverse complement strand
ATACGGGGGTGACGCGCCGTCCCCGACCCTCGCCGGCCAGGGACCGCATCTCCCGGCGTCCACCAGTATCGTCGCTAACTATTTGAGATTGGTGGGTGCACCAGGACTCGAACCTGGGACCCGCTGATTAAGAGTCAGCTGCTCTACCAACTGAGCTATGCACCCGTCGCGGAGAGGCGGCTGTATAGCAAGGCGAGGGGGGCTTGTCGAGCCGGGTTTCCGGCGGCGGCGGGAGGCGGCGCGGGCTCAGCCTTCGCCGTCGCCGAAGCGGCCGATCCGGGCGTCGCGGTGGATGTAGACGCTCATCAAGAGGCCGAAGCCGAACATCACCGTCAGCATCGCGGTGCCGCCGTAGGAGACCAGCGGCAGCGGCACGCCCACCACCGGGATCAGGCCCATCACCATGGCGGTGTTGATGAAGACGTAGAGGAAGAAGTTGACGGTGATGCCGAGCGCCAGCATGCGGCCGAAATGGCTGCGGCTGCGGAAGGCGATGGCATAGCCGTAGATGAAGACCAGCGTGTAGAGGCCGAGCAGCGCCACGCCGCCGACCAGGCCCCACTCCTCCGCCAGCATGGTGAAGATGAAGTCGGTCTGCTTCTCCGGCAGGAAGCTGAGGTGGCTCTGCGTCCCCTCGAGGAAGCCCTTGCCGAAGGTGCCGCCGGAGCCGATGGCGATCTTGGACTGCAGGCTGTGATAGCCGGCGCCCAGGGGATCGTTCTCGGGATCGAGGAAGGTGAGCAGGCGGTTCTTCTGGTAGTCGCGCAGGTGATGCCAGGCGAGCGGCATGACCGCGGCGGCGCCGGCGATCACCACGGCGAATTTCCAGGCGCGGACGCCGGCCAGGAAGAAGATCATGCCGCCGCCGATCACCAGCATCATCGCGGTGCCGAGATCGGGCTGCTTCAGCACCAGCACCGCCGGCAGGAAGACGCCGATCGCCGGCAGGATCAGCAGCATCGGCCGGCCGATATCCTCGACGGGAATGCCGTGGAAATAGCGCGCCAGCGCCAGCACCACGGCGATCTTCATCAGCTCCGAGGGCTGCAGCTGGATGACGCCGAGATCGATCCAGCGCTGCGCGCCCATGCCGACGGCGCCGCGCACCTCCACCGCCACCAGCAGCAGGAAGGCGATGCCGTAGATCAGGTAGGCGCCGCGGAACCAGGTGCGGATATCCACCATGGCGACGCCGAACATCAGCACGACGGCGACCACGTAGCGGATCATCTGCTTGCCGGCCCACGGGTCCCAATGCCCGTTGGCGGCGGAATAGAGCATGGCGAAGCCGACGCTCGCCAGGACCGACAACAGGAGCACCAGGCCCCAATTGATGTTCCAGACCTTCTCCGCGAGGCTGAGCCGCGGCGTGCCGCCGACATCGAGGGAGGACGAGGCCATGTCCCGCTCCTATCCGCGCTGGGTCGAGCGGTCGGTGGCGACGCGGCCGTCGGGCACGCGGCGCGCGGGATCGCGCTTCTGCGCCTCCACCAGCACGTCGGCGCAGATCGGCGCCGCCACGGCGGAGCCGCCGCCGGCGCTCTCGCCGCCATGCTCCACCACCACGGCGCAGACGTAGCGCGGCGCGCTCACCGGCGCGAAGGAGATGAAGAGCGCGTGGTCGCGGTCCTTCCAGGGCGTCTCCTTGATCTTGGGGAGGCCGTGCTCGCGCTCGGCGAGGGTGATGTGGCGCACCTGGGCGGTGCCGGACTTGCCGGCCATCGCCAGGGTCGGGTCCTTGATGCGGGAGCCATAGGCGGTGCCGCCCGGCTCGTTCACCACCGCGTTCATGCCGTCGAGCACCACCTGCATGTCGCGCTGGGGAATGTTGAGGCCGGCGAAATCCGACGGCGCCTGGGGATCGGGATCGGTCCGCATCACGCCGGCGGCGCGGGTCAGGCGCGGCACGATCATGCGGTTGGTGACCAGGCGGCAGGTCATGGTGGCGAGCTGCAGCGGCGTCGCGGTGATGTAGCCCTGGCCGATGCCGCAGCTGATGGTCTCGCCGGGCTGCCAGGGAATGCCGAAGCGGCCGAACTTCCAGTCGCGGGTCGGGATCAGGCCCGGCAGCTCGTTCGGCATGTCGATGCCGAGCGGGGCGCCGAAGCCGAAGCGCTGCGCCATCGCGGCGATGCGGTCGATGCCGAGGCGGCGCGCCATCTCGTAGAAATAGACGTCGCAGGAATTCTTGATGCCGCCGTGCATGTCGAGCGAGCCGTGGCCGCCCTTCTTCCAGCAATGGAAGACGGTGTTGCCGAGGTCGAAATGGCCGGGGCAGGAGACGCGGCTCTCCGGCGTCGCGACGCCGGCGTCGAGCGCCGCCAGCGCCACCATCGGCTTGAAGGTGGAGCCCGGCGCATAGGCGCCGCTGATGGTCTTGTTGCTGAGGGGGTTGAGCGGGTTCTCGGTGAGCTCGCGCCACATCGTCGCCGTGAGGCCGGCGGCGAAGGCGGCGGGGTCGTAGCCGGGCACCGCCACCATGGCGAGGATGTCGCCGGTGGGCGCGTCCATCACCACGCAGGCGACGCTGCCCTCGCCGACGCAGCGCTGGGAGGCGAACTGCTGCAGCCCGGCATCGATGGTGAGGGTGACTTCCTGGCCGGGCGTGCCTTCCTCGCGGGAGAGCTCGCGCACCACGCGGCCGAAGGCGTTGACCTCCACCTGGCTCGTGCCGGCCTTGCCGCGGAGGCTCATGTCGTGGGTCTTCTCGGCGCCGTTCTTGCCGATGCGGAAATCCGGCAGCTCCAGCAGCGGATCGCCGGTGAGCTCCTTCTCGGAGACCGCCGCCACGTAGCCGATGACGTGGGACGCCATCTCGCCCAGCGGGTAGTGGCGGGTGAGGCCCTGCTCGATGGAGACGCCCGGCAGCTCCGGCGCGTTGACCTCGATGCGGGCCATCTCGTCCCAGGTGAGGTTCTCGCGCACCACCACCGGGACGAAGCTGTGCTTGCGGCGGATCTCGCGCTGGACGCGCCGGCGGTCGCCTTCCGAGAGCGGGATCAGGGCGCCGACGGCGTCGAGCGTCGATTCGAGGTCGCCGGCCTGCTCCGCCACCAGGACCACGCGGTAGTTCTGGCGGTTGGAGGCCAGGGCGGTGCCGAAGCGGTCGGTGATCAGGCCGCGCGGCGGCGCCAGCAGCCGGAGGTTGATGCGGTTCTCGTCCGCCAGCATCGCGTAGCGGTCGGCCTGCATGACCTGGAGGTAGTAGAGCCGGGCGGCGAGCGCGCCCAGCATGCCGACCTTGGCGCCGCCGATCATGGCGGCGCGCCGGGTCAGAAGCTTGGTCCGCTTGTTCTCGCGCTGCATCTCAGGCTCGCATCAGCAGGCCGCGCTGCGCCCGCACCAGGAAGTAGCTTACCACCGGAAAGGCGGAGACGGTGAGCACGGCCTGGAACAGGAACGGCCGGGGATCGAGCACCAGCCCGTAGAACACGCTGACGATCATCCATTCGAAGACGACGGCGGCGGCGGCGAGGCCGACGAAGCCGGCCCAGACCACGGTGAAGCCGTGGCCGACGAAGAGGCCGCGCTGGCCCACCACCAGGGCGCGGCTCAGCAGCAGCACCAGGGAGGAGATGCCGAGCGGCGCGCCGTTGAGGAGATCGAGCAGCAGGCCGGCGGCGAAGGTGGCGACGAAGGGCAAGAGATCCGGCCGGTAGATCGACCAGTGGTAGACCGCCACCAGCACGAAGGCCGGCGTCACCACGGCGAAGCCGGGGAGATGGATGGGAATCACGGTGGCGAAGACGCAGAGGATGGTGGTGGCGGTCGGCATCAGCCGATTGAAGAGACCCGTGTCGCGCTGGAACAACACCGGCTTCATGGATTCGCGCATCAGGGCGTCTCGGCGTCCGGCGCGCGGCGGGCTCCCTTGGTCGCCTTCGGCATGGGTATGGCGCTCTGCGGGAGGACGCCGCTCAGGCCGAAGTCGACGATGCGGACATATTCGAGGTGCGAGAGCTCGGCATAGGGCTCGACGCGGACGAGGCCGTTGTCCACCGAGGCGACGACGCCGACCGGCAGGCCGGGCGGGAAGATGCCGCCGCTGCCGGAGGTGACGATGCGGTCGCCCACCTTCACCGTGGCCTTGCCCGGCAGGTAGAGGAGACGCGGCCGCGTCGTGTTGTCGCCGGCGAGCACCGCCCGGTCGCGGGAGGAATCCAGCACCACGGGAATGCGCGAGTTGAGGTCGGTCACCAGCAGCACGCGGGCCGCGCGGCTGCCGACCTCGGCGACGCGGCCGACGATGCCCTCGCCGGCGATCGCCGCCTGGCCGCGCTCGACGCCCTCGCGGGAGCCGACGTCGACCAGCACGTTGCGCAGGAAGGCGCCGCCGGAATTGGCGATGACGCGGCCGGTGATGTAGCCGTGCACGTCCTGCGGCTCGAAATGCAAGAGGTTCTTGAGCTCGGAATTCTCGGTCTCCAGGCGGCGCGCGACCTCCTGCCACTGCAGGAGGCGCTGGTTCTCCTCGCGCAGGCGCTGGTTCTCGCTATAGACGGAGAACAGGTCCTCGACCCGGCGGACACCGGCGGCGACGGTGCCGAGCGGCTGCGCCACGGCGTCGAGAACCGGCGCCAGCGCGTCGCTCACCGTGGTGCGCGCTCGGTCGAACAGCACGATGTCGGCCTTGCCGAGGACCACCAGCATGGCCGACAGGAAGATGAGAAAGGGAAGTGCGACTCGCTGTGCGGCTGCCCTCACGGGCAGTGCCAGTCGCGATACCGTTCCCGACCGCTCCCGCACCCTAAAGCTCCGTCGCCTATACCGTTCCCCGTAAGCCCCGCCCCCGTTCCCCCGACCGGCGGCCCCACGGCGCCCTCATGGGCATCTCGTGGGTAGAGATACTAGCAAAAGGTTAATACATGCTGATCAAGACGTTCTTCAGCGTCTTCATCTCCTCGAGCGCACGTCCGGTGCCAAGCGCCACGCAGGACAGCGGGTCGTCGGCGATCGAGACCGGGAGGCCGGTGGCATGCCGCAGCACGTAGTCTAGGTTGGTCAGCAGCGCGCCGCCGCCGGTGAGCACGATGCCCTTGTCGACGATGTCGGCGGCAAGCTCCGGCGCCGTGTGCTCGAGGGCGACCTTGACCGCCTCGACGATGGCGCCCACGGGCTCGGCCAGGCTCTCGGCGATCTGCCGCTCGCTGATGATGATCTCCTTGGGCACGCCGTTCATCAGGTCGCGACCCTTGATTTCCATCGTCCGGCCTTCGCCGTCCGCGGGCATGCAGGCCGAGCCGATCTCCTTCTTGATGCGCTCCGCGCTGCTCTCGCCGACCAGCAGGTTATGGTTGCGGCGGATATAGGCGATGATCGCCTCGTCCATCTTGTCGCCGCCGACGCGCACCGAGCGCGAATAGACGATGCCGCCCAGCGACAGCACCGCCACCTCGGTAGTGCCGCCGCCGATGTCGACCACCATCGAGCCGGTGGGCTCGGTGACCGGAAGCCCGGCGCCGATCGCGGCCGCCATCGGCTCCTCGATGAGAAACACCCGCCGGGCGCCGGCGCTCTCGGCCGACTCCTGGATCGCGCGCCGCTCGACGGCGGTCGAGCCGGAGGGCACGCAGACGATGATCTGCGGGCTGGCGAAGCTCCTGCGGTTGTGCACCTTGCGGATGAAGTGCTTGATCATCTCTTCCGCCACCTCGAAATCGGCGATGACGCCGTCGCGCAGCGGGCGGATGGCCTGGATGTTGCCGGGGGTGCGGCCGAGCATCATCTTGGCCTCGTCACCAACCGCCAGCACCTGCTTCTTGCCCTTCACGTTGGCGATGGCCACGACAGAAGGCTCGTTGAGCACGATACCTCGGCCCTTCACGTAGACGAGGGTGTTCGCCGTACCGAGGTCGATCGCCATGTCGGCGGAGAGGATTCCCAGCAAGTTTCCGATCATTGTGCCCTGCGTTCTGCCTTGTTCGAAGGATGAGCCTCTGTGTTCTACACCCCAAATACTAAGAATTAACCAACAAACCGCCCAAAAATCTGACCCGTTAGCGAAAGGGCGGCGTCAGCGACGCGCCGCTGCCCCGCCTTCCCGACCGCTGCCGGATACTGCCGACGAGCCACCCGACACATGGCCCCGCGCGCCATCTCGCCTCGCCCTGCTCGATCTGAAAAAGTGCGATGGGGCGATGTCCGGCACGATGCTTCGATCGCGTTGAAGGTGGCGTCCACCCGCCCATTTCCGCTGGTCCTGGCCGTCCCGGCCACGCCGCCGAACTCCGGTTCTTTGCCAGCCTTAACAAGGCATTAACCCTGCTCGATACCGGCGCAAGTCGCTGATACTTCTATCCGGTTTCCCGACCGAGCCGCAAGCTTTGGATTTGGCTTGGTTAAAACGGCGACGGCCGGGAAGCTGGCTTCCCGGCCGCCCGTCGCATCGAGTCCGACGACGCTCAGTTCTTGGTCTTGTCGACCAGGCGATTCTGCGCGATCCACGGCATCATCGCGCGGAGCTTCTCGCCGACCTGCTCGATCGGATGCTCCGCGTTGCGCCGGCGCATGGCCTTGAAGCTCGCCTGACCGGCGGTGTTCTCGAGCACCCATTCCTTGGCGAACTGCCCGGTCTGGATCTCCGTCAGCACCCGCTTCATCTCCGCCTTCACGCGGTCGTCGATGAGGCGCGGGCCGCGCGTGTAGTCGCCGTACTCGGCGGTGTTGGAGATCGAGTAGCGCATGTTGGCGATGCCGCCCTCATACATGAGGTCGACGATGAGCTTCACCTCGTGCAGGCACTCGAAATACGCCATCTCCGGCGCGTAACCCGCCTCCACCAGCGTCTCGTAGCCGGCCATGATCAGCGAGGTGAGGCCGCCGCAGAGCACCGTCTGCTCGCCGAAGAGATCGGTCTCGCATTCCTCCTTGAAGGTGGTCTCGATGACGCCGGCGCGGCCGCCGCCGATCGCAGAGGCATAGGAGAGCGCGATCTCGAGCGCGTTGCCCGACGGGTTCTGATCCACCGCGACGAGGCAGGGCACGCCGCCGCCGCGCTGGTATTCCGAGCGCACCGTATGGCCGGGGCCCTTGGGCGCGATCATGAACACGTCCATGTCGGGGCGCGCCTCGATCAGCTTGAAATGGATGCTGAGGCCATGCGCGAAAGCGATCGCCGTGTCCGGACGCATGTTGGGCTTCAGATCCTGGACGAAGAGCGCCGCCTGCAGCTCGTCGGGCGTCAGCACCATCACCACGTCGGCCCATTTCGCGCCCTCGGCCGGCGGCATCACCTGGAACTTCGCGGCTTCCGCCTTCTTCGCCGAGGCGGAGCCGGGCCGCAGGCCGACGCGGACCTCCTTGACGCCGCTGTCCCTGAGATTGAGAGCGTGCGCGTGCCCCTGGCTGCCGAACCCCACCACCAGCACTTTCTTGGCCTTGATGAGGTTCACATCGGCGTCGCGATCGTAATAGACCCGCATGGCATTTCCCTTCGTGGCGGACGGTTGAGAGACTTACGATAGATTGCCGGTGCCGCGCGACATCGCGACCACGCCGGTGCGCGAGATCTCGGCGAGGCCCAAGGGCTCCATCAGCGCGATAAAGGCGTCGAGCTTTTCGGCCGAGCCGGTTAATTCGAAGACAAAGCTGCCGGTCGTCGAATCGACCACGCGGGCACGGAACACGTCGGCGAGGCGCAGCGATTCGATGCGGTGCTCGCCGGTGCCGGCGACCTTGATCAAGGCCAGCTCGCGCTCGACATGCGGCCCCTCGTCGGTCAGGTCGTGTACCTTGCGCACTGGCACCAGCCGTGAAAGCTGAGCTTTGATCTGCTCGATGATCATTCGCGTGCCCGAGGTCACGACGGTGATCCGAGACAGGTTGTTGCCGGCGTCGACCTCGGCGACGGTGAGGCTGTCGATGTTGTAGCCGCGCCCGGAAAACAGCCCGACCACGCGCGCCAGGATGCCCGGCTCGTTGTCGACCAGAACGGCGATGGTATGGCGTTCGATGTCGGGCACGCCTACACCAGCACCATGCCCTCTTCCGAGACCGGCTTTTTCGCCTCGTCCTCG
>DATKPX010000643.1:0-2267 GCA_035523855.1 Allostellaceae bacterium | reverse complement strand
CTTGCCCTCGGGGCACGCGATGTCTATTTGAACGTCGCCGGCGGGCTCCGGATCAACGAGCCCGCGGCGGACCTCGCCGGAAAGGCCGATCTCGCCGAATACCACCGTCTGCGCCGGCACCGGCTGCTGCGTCGCGGCGGAGATCAGCGCCGCCGCCACCGCGAGATCGGCGGCGGGCTCGGCGATCCGGAGACCGCCGGCGACGTTCAGGTAGATGTCGTTGCCGCCGAGGGTGAGGCCGCAGCGGGCGTCGAGCACGGCGAGGATCATGGCGAGCCGGCCGCCGTCCCAGCCGACCACCGCGCGACGCGGCGTGCCGGGCGGCGAGGGCGCCACCAGCGCCTGGATCTCCACCAGCACCGGTCGCGTGCCCTCCATCCCCGCGAAGACGGCGGAGCCGCTCACCTCGCCGCGCCGCTCGGCGAGGAAGAGCGCCGAGGGGTTCGGCACCTCGGCGAGGCCGCGGTCGGTCATCTCGAAGACGCCGATCTCGTCGGTGGGGCCGTAGCGGTTCTTGACCGCGCGCAGGATGCGGAACTGGTGGCCGCGGTCGCCCTCGAAATAGAGGACGGTGTCCACCATGTGCTCGAGCACGCGGGGGCCGGCGATGGTGCCTTCCTTGGTGACGTGGCCGACCAGGATCAACGTGAAGCCGCGCTCCTTGGCGAGGCGGATCAGCTCATGGGCGGAGGCGCGCACCTGGCTCACCGTGCCGGGCGCGCTGTCGAGGCCGTCGACGTAGAGGGTCTGGATCGAATCCACCACCACCACCGCGGGCGCGTCGCGGCGGTCGAGGGAGGCGGCGATGTCGCGGGTCGAGGTCGCCGCGGCGAGCTGCACGGGAGATTGCGCGACGCCGAGGCGCACCGCGCGCAGCCGCACCTGGTCGAGGGATTCCTCGCCGGAGATGTAGGCGCAGGTGGCAGGTGCCTTCCTGGCGGTTGCCAGCGCCGCCACCGCCTGCAGCAGCACCGTCGACTTGCCGATGCCGGGATCGCCGCCCACCAGCAGCGCCGAGCCCGGCACCAGCCCGCCGCCGCAGACGCGGTCGAACTCCGCGATGCCGCTGACGCGCCGCTGCAGCGGCGCGCTGGTGCCGGAGAGGCCGACGAAGTCGAGCTTCCGCCCCTTGCCGCCGCCGCCCAGCGCGCGCGGCGCCGCCTGGCGCACCTCCTCCTCGACGAGACTGTTCCAGCCGCCGCAGGATTCGCACCGGCCGGCCCATTTGGGATAGGCGGCGCCGCATTGCTGGCAGACGAAGACGGTCTGCGCGCGTGCCATTGGTCAGTCTCCGACCGCCGTCACGACGCCCGCACCTCCATCTGGATCGGGCCCTCGGCGCGGCCGTGGATGAACTGCTCCACAAAGGCGTTGCCGGTGTGGTCGATCTCGCTCGTCGGCCCGGACCAGATGATGCGGCCCTTGTAGATCATGGCGATGCGGTCGGCGATCTTGCGCGCGCTTGCCATGTCGTGGGTGATCGACATCGCGGTGGCACCGAGCTGGCGCACGCAGGCGATGATGAGGTCGTTGATGACGTCGCCCATGATTGGGTCGAGGCCGGTGGTGGGCTCATCGAAGATGATGATCTCGGGCTCGGCGCAGATCGCGCGGGCGAGCGCCACGCGCTTCTGCATGCCGCCGGAGAGCTCGGCCGGGCGGAGCTCGCCGACCTCGAGGCCGAGCCCCACCGACGCCAGCTTCTCGATCGCCACTTTCTTCGCCTCGGCGCGCGGTGTGCCATGGCCCTGGATCAGGCCGAAGGCGACGTTCTCCCAGACGGGCAGGCTGTCGAAGAGGGCGGCGCCCTGGAACAGCATGCCGAACTTGCGCATGACGCGCTCGCGCTCGCGGCCGGAGCGGCCGACCATCTCCTCGCCGTCGATCTTGATCGAGCCGCCATCCGCCGGCATCAGGCCCAGGATGCATTTCGCCAGCACCGACTTGCCGCTGCCGGAGCCGCCGATCACCACCACGCTCTCGCCGACGCCGATGTCGAGGTCGATGCCGTCGAGCACCAGCTTGCGGCCGAAGGATTTCCGCAGTCCGCGGATCGAGATCTTGGGCGTGCCGGGCTTGGTCTCGCGGTTCATCGGCCGACGAAGAGCAGGGCGGTGAGGACGTAGTCGAGCAGCAGGATCAGGATCGAGGCGGAGACCACCGCGTAGGTCGTCGCCGCGCCGACGCCCTGGGCGCCGCCGCGCGAGTGATAGCCGAAATAGCAGCCCATGAGCGCGACCACGAAGCCGAAGAAGGCGGCCTTCACC
>DATKPX010000642.1:0-2092 GCA_035523855.1 Allostellaceae bacterium | reverse complement strand
GGCGGCGATGCCGAGCTGGATCGGCACCGCGCCGCAGGCGGCGACGAAGGCGCCGAGCGCCAGGCTGTTCGAGCTCACGATCTGGTTGGGGCCGATGGGATCGCCGGGCATGACGATCTCGTCGCCGGTGGAGAGGATGGCGACGCGCGGACGCCGGCGCACCATCAGCCAGGGCCGGTCCATTGCCGCGGCCAGGCCGATGTCGCGGGCGGTGAGGCGGCGGCCCGCCCTGAGCTCGATGGCGCCGGCAGTGAAGTCGAGGCCGGCGGTGCGGACATGGCGGCCGGCGGGCGCGCCTTCCTTCACCACCACGGTGTCGCCGTCGCGCTCGGTATCCTCCTGGATCACGATGGCGTCGGTGCCGATCGGCAGCGGCGCGCCGGTGAAGATGCGGACCGCCTCGCCGGCGCGCACCGGCGCGTCGTAGGACTTGCCGGCGGGCGCCGCGCCCACCACCTTGAGCCGCGCCGGCACCTGCGCCACGTCGGCGGCGCGGACCGCATACCCGTCCATGGCCGAGAGCGCCGCGGGCGGCTGGGTGCGCCGGGCGGCGACGTCCTCTGCCAGCACGCGGCCGAAGGCGTCAGGCAGCGCCACCTGCTCGGCGGCGAGCGGCCGCACCAGCTTCAGCAGCCGGTCGCGCGCTTCCTCGACCGAGATCACGGCTTCGCCTCGTAGCTGCCGGATTTGCCGCCGGATTTCTTCAGCAGGCGGAGGTCGGTGATGGTCATGCCGCGATCCACCGCCTTCACCATGTCGTAGACGGTGAGCGCTGCCACGGAAGCCGCTGTGAGGGCTTCCATTTCTACACCGGTGCGGCCGGTCACCTTGCAGGTGGCGGTGATGCGGATGGCATTGGCGGCGAGGTCGGGCTGGAGTTCCACAGTAACCGAGCTCAGCGCCAGCGGATGGCAGAGCGGAATCAGGTCCGGCGTGCGCTTCGCGCCCATGATGCCGGCGAGCTCCGCCACCGACAGCACGTCGCCTTTCTTCACGCCGCCCTTGAGGATCAGCTCCAAAGTCTCCTTGGCCATAAGGATCGTGGCGCCGGCCACCGCCACGCGCTCGGTCTCCGCCTTGGCCGAGACGTCGACCATCACGGGGCGGCCCTCGGGATTGAAGTGGGTGAGGCGGCTCCCTGTCATGGCTGGGCGAGCAGCGCCCGCGTCGCCGCGGCGACATCGGGCTGCCGCATCAGGGACTCGCCGACCAGAAAGCAGCGGGCGCCGACCTTCGCCATGCGGGCGAGATCGGCGGGGCCGTTGAGGCCGCTCTCGCTGACCAGGGTGCGCCCGGCGGGCAGCGCCCGGGACAGTTCCTCTGTGGTCGCAAGATCAGTCTTCAAGGTCTTGAGGTTTCTATTGTTAATCCCCAGAAGCTGAGATCTTAGTTTAAGTGCGCGGTCGAGCTCCGGGCGGTCATGCACCTCCGCCAGCACGTCCATGCCGAGGTCGCGGGCGGTGCCTTCCAGCGCCGCTGCCTCGCGATCGCTGAGCGCCGCCAGGATCAGCAGCACGCAGTCGGCGCCCATCGCCCGGCTCTCCACGATCTGGTAGGGCTCCAGCATGAAATCCTTCCGCAGCACCGGCAGATCCACGGCGGCGCGGGCGGCGACCAGGTAGTCCGGCCTGCCCTGGAAATAGGGCGCGTCGGTGAGCACGGAAAGGCAGGTGGCGCCGCCCTCGGCATAGGCGCGGGCGAGGGCGGCGGGATCGAAGTCGGGGCGGATGAGGCCGGCGCTCGGGCTCGCCTTCTTGATCTCGGCGATGAGGCCGTAGCGGCCGGCCGCCGCCGCGCGCTGCAGCGCGGCGGCGAAGCCGCGGGGCGGCGTGGCGTCGCGGGCGGCGCGCTCCACATCCGCGAGAGGTCGCACCGCCTTCGCCGCTGCCACCTCCGCGCGCTTGGCATCGCAGATCTCGCGCAGCACGTCGCTCATGAAGCCTCCGCCACCGGTGCGGGAGACTCATTGGTGATCGCGGCCATGGCGCGCAAGGCCGCGAGGGCGTGGCCGCCATCAATCGAACGCGAGGCGAGCGCGACGCCGTCGCGGAGGTCTTTCGCCTTGCCGGCGACGATGAGGGCGCCGGCGCCG
>DATKPX010000641.1:0-6255 GCA_035523855.1 Allostellaceae bacterium | reverse complement strand
CTATCAGCGGGCGACCGTGATGCAGGCGTCGCTCGCGGTGCTGGGGGCGCTGCTGGCGATCGCGGTCTGGAACAAGAGCGACAACGACACCTGGCTGATCGCCGGCCTGCTGCTGGGCGCGGTGGTGCCCTTCACCTTCCTGGTGATGTGGCCGACCAACCGGCAGCTCCGCGACGCCCGCACCTACAGCACCGACGAGGTCGCGATGGACCTGCTGCGCCGCTGGGGCTGGCTCCACTCCGTCCGCTCGGCCCTGAGCGTGGTGGCCTTGGTGATGATGCTGTTCGGGGTGTGAGCGGCGCGCCCCGCCGATCCAGCGCCCCAAAGCAGAACCGCCGCCCTCGTCGGGCGGCGGCTGCAACTCAGCGATAGCAAGAAAGCTCAGAGCGCCTTCAGCACCGCGTCGGCGCTCGACACTTCGAAGGCGCCGGGGTTCTCGACGTTGAGCGTCTTGACGACGCCATTGTCCACCACCATGGCGTAGCGCTTGGAGCGCTTGCCCATGCCGTAGCCGCTGCCGTCCATCTCGAGATCGACCGCGCGGGTGAAGTCGCCGTTGCCGTCGGCGAGCATCAGCACCTTGCCGTCCGCCTTCTGGTCCTTGCCCCAGGCGTTCATCACGAAAGCGTCATTGACCGAGAGGCAGGCGATGGTGTCGACGCCCTTCTTCTTGAGCTCCGCCTCCTTCTGGATGAAGCCCGGCAGATGCTTGGCCGAGCAGGTCGGCGTGAAGGCGCCGGGCAGGGCGAAGAGCACGACCTTCTTGCCCTTGAAGATCTCGTCCGTGGTGATGTCCTTGGGCCCGTCGCTGGTCATGTGCCGGAGCTTCACCGATGGAATCTTGTCGCCAACCTTGATCATTGCCGCTCCCTTTCTTGCTTGCGATCGCGATTGCTGATGGTTCGATTGCTGATGCTCGGCCGCGGGCGTGCCCGCGCCAAGCCCGGGCCTATGTAAGCACAGACTCCCCGTCGAGGGAAATCATCCGCCGTTGCCCGCCGTCTGCGCGCTGGGCTGATCGCTCTTGGCGCGGTCCAGCGCCGTCAGAACGTCGCCCGCGCTCAGAAGCTCCGAGAGCGCGATGCCCGAGGGAGCGCCGGGCCCGTAGACGACATTGAAGGGAATGCCGTAGCGGCCATAGGTGCGGAGATAATCGGCGATGCCCGCATCGGGCCGCGTCCAGTCCGCCTGCATGGCGACGACGCCGGGTCGCGCGAGGCGCGTGCTCACCGCCGGCTGATCCAGCACCAGCCGCTTGTTGACCTGGCAGGTGAGGCACCAGCGCGCGGTGACGTCGACGAAGACCACCTTGCCCTCGCCGACGAGGGTGGCGATGCGGCCGCGATCGAAGGGCTGCCAGTAGGCGTCCGCCGGCACGCTCTCGACGGCGGCCGGCGTCGGCGCCGCCGCCGCGGCGCCGAGCGCCGCCAGGATCGCCAGCAGGGCGCCGGCGGCGCGCAGCCGCGAGGCGGCGAGCGCCACCAGCAGGATCACCGGCACCGCGAGCAGCACCGCCACCTCGACCGCGGAGGCGATGCCGACCTCGGCGCTCAGCACGAAGATCAGCCAGCCGGCGGTGCCCAGCAGCGCGATGCCGAGCACGCGCCGCAGCACCAGCATCCAGCGCCCGGGGCGCGGCAGCAGCCGGGCGACGGCGGGCACCGCCGCCACCAGCAGATAGGGCAGCGCCAGACCGAACCCGAGCGTGGCGAAGATCACGAGTATGTCGAGATCGGTGCCGGCGAGCGCGAAACCGACCGCGGTGCCGAGGAACGGCGCCGAGCAGGGGGTCGCCAGCAATGTCGCGAAGATGCCGGTGACGAAATTGCCGATCAGCGAGCGGCCGCCGACCATGCCGCCGGCGCGGTCGGCGATCCAGCGCGGCAGGCGGATCTCCACCAGATCCCAGAGATTGGCGGCGAAGAGCGTGGTCACCGCCGCCATGGCGGCGAGGAAGATCGGCTCCTGGAACTGCACGCCCCAGCCGACCGCCACGCCCGCGGTGCGCAGCGCGATCATGGCGCCGGCGAGGCCGAGGAAGGCGGCGAGGATGCCGGCGGCGCTGGCGACGAAGCCGCCGCGCAGCATGGCGGCGTGGTCGCGATGGCGGACCACCGCCAGCAGCTTCAGCGACAGCACCGGCAGCACGCAGGGCATGAAGTTGAGGATGAGGCCGCCGATCAGCGCCGCCACCAGCATCGGCAGCAGGCGCGCGAGCTCGCTCGGCGCCGGCGTCTCGGTCGGGATCGCGCTCGCCTCGAGCGCGCGCGCGCCGTCGACCACCGTCACCGTGAGCGGGCGGCCGACCAGGCTCGGCGGCTCTTTGGCGACGCTGAGCACGGCGAGCCGCAGCACCGGATGGCGCGGGTCGTCGGCGATCACCTTGGGCGCGCCGAAGGCGACGCCCTCCGGCCCCTCGACGAAGGCGTCGGGATGGGCGAGCGGCGGGTCGGCGCTGAGCATCAGCGCCAGCACCGGCTTGCTGCCGGTCTCGATCCTCAGGCCCTGGAGCCGGATGCCGCCGGCGCCGCCATCCGTCGGCACCTGCGCCTGGAAGCGGTCGATCAGATCGGCGAAGCCCACGCCGCCGACGGGCGCCGCGCCGGCCGGCAGGTCGAGGGTGAGCGTCGCCTCATAGGGAATGCAGATGTTCTCGCAGGTGAGATACTGCAGCGCCGCCACCGCGTGGAGCGCCTCGCCGGCGCGCTCGAGCTTCGCGGTGATCGGCAGCACCACCTCGCCCTCGTAGCCGACGGTCTCCAGCCCCAGCACGCTGAAGCGCTTGGGCGCCGGCCAGGCGAGGCTTGCCGCGGCCAGATTCTGCGAGCCTTTCCAATCGACATGCGGTGGATAGCCGGCGTCGCCCGGCGAGCGCCAGTAGATCTTCCAGTGCGAGGCCAGCTCGAATTGCAGGCCGAGCCGCACCGCATCGCTGCCATCGACCGCCGGCTCGGCGGCGATCAGGCGGACGCGACCCTGATCGGTGGCGAACCAGGGGGAAGCCGCCTCCTCCGCCACGGCGGGTCCGCCGCCGAGGCCGGCCAGGAGGACGAGCCCGAGCAGCAGCTGCCCGAGGCGAGGGGGAAACCGATGTCGCATCTGGCCGGTTATATAGGCAGATTGCCCTCTTACGGTAGCTCACAAGCCTGTCAGGCGTGGAAAGGCGCGCAGCGATGCCACAGGCGCTTGCGTCATCGGCCCCGCCGGCCTATCTCAAAAGCAAGCCGGAACAAGGAGATCAGTGCGTGACATCGCTGACGGGCCAATTGCTGGTGGCGATGCCGCAGATGCAGGACCGTCGCTTCGCGCGCTCGGTGATCTACCTCTGCGCCCATGGCAGCGAGGGCGCCATGGGACTCGTGGTTAACAAGCTGGTGGACGACCTCACCCTCTCGCAGCTGATGAGCCAGCTCGGCATCACCGCCGAGGGTCTCAAGAGTGATTCCAAGGTGCATTTCGGCGGCCCGGTCGAATCCGGCCGCGGCTTCGTCCTGCATTCCGGCGACTACAGCGAGGACGGCACGCTGATGATCGGGAACAACGTGGCGCTCACCGCCACCCTCGACATCCTGCGCGCCATCGGCCGCGGCGAAGGCCCGAAGAAGTGCCTGCTGGCGCTGGGCTATGCCGGCTGGGGCCCGGGCCAGCTCGACGCCGAGATCCAGGCCAATGGCTGGCTCAACGCCGACGCCGACGACGCGCTGGTCTTCGATCCCGAGCCCGACAACAAATGGCAGCGCGCGCTGGCCAAGATCGGCGTCGACCTCTCCGCCCTCTCCGGCGACGCCGGGCACGCGTAGGCCTGCACCCCGACTGTGCGTGGTTCGAGACGCGTGCTTGGCACGCTCCTCACCATGAGGATGATCGGCGGATTGCAGAAAGCAAAATCCTCATCCTGACGACGGTGCGAGGCGCCCGTCGCGAAGCACGCTGGGACCGGCGATCCCGCGCGCTCAGCGGCCCTACCGCCGCGTCCACTCCTCGCGCAGGAGGGCGAAGAGGACGTGGTCCTGCCAGCGGCCGTCGATGCAGAGATAGCGCCGGGCGTAGCCCTCTTCCTGGAAGCCGCAGCGCTGCAGCAGATGCCGGCTCGCCTGGTTGTGCGGCAGGCAGGCGGCCTCGATCCGGTGCAGGTTGAGGCGGTCGAAGGCGAAGCCCAGCATCAGCCGGAGCCCCTCCTTCATGTAGCCGCGGCTGGCATAGCGCTCGCCCATCCAGTAGCCGAGGCTGCCGGTCTCGGCGACGCCGCGGCGCACGTTGGTGAGGCCGATGCCGCCCATCAGCTGGCCGGTCTCGCGGCTGAACAGGAAGAAGCTGTAGCCCTGGTCGGTGCGCCAGTCGATCGCGTAGCGGGCCAGCCGCCGGCGGAAGGCGCCGCGGGTGAGCGCATCGGCGCTCCAGCTCGGCTCCCAGGGGGTGAGGAAACGGCGGGACTCCCCGCGCACCTCGGCCCAGGCCTCGAAATCCGTGCGCTCGGCGGGGCGCAGCGCCACCCGCTCGCTCAGCAGCCGCAGCGGCGGCGGCGAGCCCGCGAAAAGCCGGGGGAGGCGCAGGATGTCGGTGGCCGCCCCCATATCCCTGGCCTCAGGCGGCAAGTCGGCTGGAGACGCGCCCATAATCCTCCAGGCGGTCGATCGGACCGAGCGCGGTGAGCGTGAGCGGGCCGCCGGCGAGCCGGCGGGCGGCGCGGATGATGGCGGCCTCGTCCACCGCCTCGACCCGGCGCACGGTCTCCTGGACGTCAAAGGGGCGATTGAACATCAGCATGTGGTGGGCCTGCTGCTCCGCGCGTCCCGATGTGCTCTCCAGCGTCATCAGGATACCGGATTTGAGCTGCGCACGCGCGCGTTGAATTTCATCGGCGTCGAGTCCCAGCGGCAGGCGCCGCATCTCCTCGCAGAGCACCGGCACCAGCTCCGCCACCTCGCTCTCGCCGGTGCCGGCATAGATGCCGAAGAGGCCGGAGTCGCTGTAGGCGTGCACGAAGGAATAGATCGAGTAGACGAGGCCGCGCTTCTCGCGGATCTCCTGGAAGAGCCGCGAGGACATGCCGCCGCCGAGCGCCGCCGACAGCACCTGGAGCGCGTAGTAGTCGGGATCGGCGAAGGAGACCGCCGGAAAGCCCAGCAGCACATGCACCTGCTCGAGGTCGCGCGGCTGGCGCAGGTCGCCGCCGCGGTAGCGCGGCGCCTCGAAAGCGGTGTCACCGCGCGGCTGCAGCCCGGCGAAGGCGCGCTCCGCCTGCGCCACGATGGCGTCGTGGTCGAGCTTGCCGGCGGCCACCAGCACCATCCCCTCCGCGCCGTAGTGGCGGTGCATGTAGCCGGCGACGGTGTCGCGGTCGAGCTTGCGGATGATCTCGGCGCGGCCCAGCACCGGGCGCCCCATCGCCTGGTCGGGATAGGCGCATTCCTGGAAGTAGTCGAAGACGATGTCGTCCGGCGTGTCCTCGGCCTGGCCGAGTTCCTGCAGGATCACCTGGCGCTCGCGCTCGAGCTCGCCGGAATCGAACACCGAGTGCTGCAGGATGTCGGCGAGGATGTCGAGGGCGAGCGGCGTGTCGCCCGCCATCACCTTGGCGTAATAGGCGGTCTGCTCGCGCGAGGTATAGGCGTTGACGTGGCCGCCGACATTCTCGATCTCGCGGGCGATGGCGAGCGCCGAGCGGCGCTCGGTGCCCTTGAACGCCATGTGCTCCAGCACATGGGCGACGCCGTTGATCTCCGCCGGCTCATGGCGGGTCCCGACGCCGACCCAGACGCCGATCGAGGCGGTCTCCACCGTATCCATGGCGTCGGTCAGAACGCGCATGCCGTTCGAAAGCCGCGACACTCGGACGGCCATTACACACCTCCTTGAACGCGGGCCGGCGCGGCAACCGGCCGGGCCCGCTCGACAATGAATTTTTCAACCGCGGCAAGATCACGGGGCAGCACGGTGCGCCGCTCGGGCCGCTCATAGAGATCGGCGAGCTCCGGCGGCAGCGGCGGACGGACGCCGGTCGCCTGCTCGACCGCGGCGGGGAATTTGGCGGCGTGCGCGCAGGCGAGCGCCACCATCGGCGCCGCGGCGTCGGGCTTGGCGCGCCGGGCCGCCGCCACCGCCACCGCGCTGTGCGGATCGAGGAGCGCGCCGGTCGCGCGATAGGTGCCGGCGATTTCCACCAGGGTCTGCTCGTCGTCGACGCGATGCGCCGCGAAGAGGTTGCGCGCCGCCTGCCACTCCTGATTGCTGGCCGGCAGGGTGCCGGTGGCG
>DATKPX010000640.1:0-4927 GCA_035523855.1 Allostellaceae bacterium | reverse complement strand
CGGCGCCGGCGCCGGCGCCGGCGGCGCGGCGGCGATGAGGGACGCGAGGCGCCGGGCGCCGGCGGCGAGCCGGCCGAGCAGGCCTTCGACGAGGCGCATGCCCTCTCTGCCGAGGAGATCGCCACCGGCGAGGCAGTGCTCGAAACCCAGAGCGGCGAGGTCGAGAGCGGTCCCGAGCACACCAATGGCGACGGCGGGCAGCGCAAGCGCCGCCGACGCGGCCGCCGCGGCGGCAAGCGGCGGCGGCGCGGCGGTCCCGGCGAGGCGCATGCCAATGCCGGCGACGCGCTGGAGGGCGAGGCGGAGCCCGGCGAGAACGGCGAGCAGGACTACGAGCCGGCGCCGGAGCCCTGGACCACGGTCCGCGAGGGCGAGAGCTGGGCGACCGGCGGCAGCGAGCGCCAGGAGTCGGCGCAGGAGCCGGACCGGCACGAGCCGGAGCCCGAGCCTTCCCATGCGGTGCAATCCGCCGCCGAGGCGACGGCCAGCGAGCCGACGCCGACGTCGCCGGAGAGCGCCACCACGACGCCGCCGATCACGATCACCGAGCGCCCGGCCAATCCGAAGCGCGGCTGGTGGCACCGGCTGACGCAGTCGTGACGGTGCAGAGATCTCCCCTCAGGGCCGCCAGGCCCTGAGGCGGCGCGCCGCCTCGCTGATCGTGCCGGCGGAGCCGGCGAAGGAGATGCGCAGCGTGCGATGGCCGCGCGCCGGATCGAAGTCGATGCCGGGCGTCACGGCGATGCCGAGCTCGCGCAGAATGCGGCGGCAGAATTCCTGACTGTCATTGGTGAGATGCGCAACGTCCGCATAGAGGTAGAAGGCGCCGTCGGCGGGAGCCAGCCGGTCGAAGCCGGCTTTGGGCAGCTCCTGCAGCAGCAGCGCGCGGTTCTCGGCATAGCGCTCGACGTTGCGTCCGAGCTCCTCGTGGCACTCGAAGGCCGCCACCGCCGCATGCTGGGAGATTGCCGGCGGCGAGATGAAGAAGTTCTGCGCGATGCATTCGACGGCGCGCAGCAGCGGCTTCGGCACCACCATCCAGCCGAGCCGCCACCCGGTCATGGAGAAATACTTGGAGAAGCTGTTGACGACGATCGCCTGCTCGCTGCTGGCGAGCGCGGTCGCCTCGGCCGGTCCGTAAGTGATGCCGTGATAGATTTCGTCGGAGACAAGGCGGATGCCGCTGGTCTCGCAGTGACGCGCCAACGCCGCCAGCGCCTCCGGCATCAGCATGGTGCCGGTCGGATTGGCCGGGCTCGCGACGACGAGACCGTCGAGCGGCTGCGGCGCGCGGCGTACCAGATCGACCGTCGCCTGATAGCGCTCATCGGGACCCGCTTCGAGCGACACCGGCTCCAGGTCAAGGGCGCGGAGGATGTTGCGGTAAGCGGGATAGGCGGGCGTGGCGAGGCCGACGCGGTCGCCGGCATCGAAGCTTGCCAGGAAGGCGAGAAGAAAGGCGCCCGAGGAGCCCGTCGTCACCACCACGCGCACGGGATCGAGGTCGACGCCGTAACGGTCCCGGTAGTGCCGGGCGATCGCGCTCCGGAGCGCGGGAATGCCGAGCGCGTCGGTATACCCGAGCGTATCGTCCCGCAGCGCCGCCGAAGCCGCCGCGATCACGCCCTGCGGCGCACCGGTCGAGGGCTGGCCCACTTCCAGATGCAGCACGTCCGCGCCGGTCGCCGCCCGCTCGTTGGCGGCGCGCATGACGTCCATGACGATGAACGGTGGAATCTGGCCGCGCGCCGACACCTTGAGAGCCATCGCCTCAGCGCTCCCGTGGCGCCGCCGATTGACGGCCGGCCGGGAGGCAGCCCATGCTGAACCTGGATCTCGGGATGACAGCCCTGCTTCGCATTCTCGGACGTTTCCTCGGCGTGCTGCTGCTGATCTGCCTCGTCGTCGGAACGGCGGCGGCCGAGGATTTGAACTACATCCGCGACGCCGAGATCGAGAGCACGCTCCGCACCTACTATACGCCGATCCTCAAGGTCGCCGGCCTCGAGCCGACGGCGGTACACATCTACCTCGTGAACGATCCGCGGCTCAACTCCTTCGTCGCCGGCGGCCAGAACATTTTCGTCAACACCGGCACCATCACCCGCAGCGAGACGCCCAACCAGCTGGTCGGCATCGTCGCCCACGAGACCGGCCACATCGCCGGCGGCCACCTGATCCGCGGCGAGGAGGCGATGCGGAACGCCTCCATCGAGAGCATCATCGCCATGGTGGTGGGCGCCGGCGCCTCGGTGCTGGGCCACAATCCCGGCGCCGGCGGCGCCGCGGTGCTGAGCGGCGAGTCCGTCGGCATCCGCTCCTACCTCGCCTTCTCGGTGGCGCAGGAGGCGACCGCCGACCAGGCCGCCCTCTCCTTCCTCGACAAGACGCATCAGTCGGCGCGCGGCCTGCTGCAGTTCTTCCAGATCCTGGAGGGGCAGGAAATCCTCTCCGGCGCATTGCAGTCGCCCTACATGCGCACGCACCCGCTCACCGCCCAGCGTATCGAATACGTGAAGAACCACGTGGCGCACTCGCCCTATTCCGACGTGCCGGATCCGCCGGACTGGGTCGAACTGCACAAGCGCATGAAGGCGAAGCTGGTGGCCTTCCTGAGCGGACCCGGCCAGACGCTGCAGCAATATCCCGAGACGGACAATTCCATCGCCGCGCGCTATGCCCGCGCGGTCGCCTTCTATCGCGTGCCCGAGCTCAAGAAGGCGCTGGTGCTGATCGACGGGCTCATCCAGGACGAGCCCAAGAATCCGTATTTTCACGAACTCAAGGGACAGATGCTGTTCGAGAACGGCAAGGTCCGCGACGCCGTCGCGCCCTATCAGCAATCCGTCCGCCTGGCGCCCGACGTGGCGCTGCTCCGCGTCGAGCTCGCCCAGGTCGAGATCGAGACCAACGATCCCGCGCTCAACCAGGAAGCCCTGACCCACCTCAAGAGCGCGGTGAGCTTCGAGGCCCGCAACCCCGACACCTGGCGCTTCCTCGCCATCTCCTATGGCCGCTCCGGCGACATGGGCAACAGCGCCCTGGCGCTCGCCGAGCAGGCGATGGCCAGCGGCGACAAGCCGCTGGCCCGCCAGCAGGCGCAGCGCGCGCTGAAGCTGCTGCCGGCGGGCTCGCAAGGACGCCTGCGTGCCGAGGACATCCAGCTCGAGGCCCAGCGCAAGCAATAGCCGCCCCCCTTCTCCATCGAGGCACCCCATGAGCTCTGTCGCCGATCTCCAGATCGAGAACGACCGCACCCGCGTGACCCGCTACCGGCTGCCGCCCGGCGGCAGCACCGGCCCGCACCGCCACGAGCACGACTACGTCATCGTGCCCGTCGTCTCCGGCCGTCTCAGAGTGGTGGGTGCCGACGGTCGCGAAGTCTTCGCCGATCTCGAGGCCGGCGTTGCCTATTTCCGGCGCGCCGGTGTGGAGCACAACGTATTCAACGGCGGCGAGCGCGACATCGCGTTCGTCGAGGTCGAGATGCTGCCGTGACCGCTGTCATTTTTTCGTGTCCGCGCGGGTTTCCGGCCGGGCGCCACGGTGGCTGATGCTATAGTTCCCATGAAGGTATCCATGCACTGCTCGCGCATCCCTCGCATCGCTCTCCTGCTCCTCCTCGCCGTCGCCGCCCTGACGCCGGCGCGCGCCGCCGACCAGTCGCTCCCGGGCGATCGCCAGGCGCTCGATCAGGCAATCCACGACTACCTGATGAATCATCCCGAGGTGATCGTCGAATCGCTGCGCGCCGCCGAGAAGAAGATGCAGGACGCGCAAGATGCCGAGGCGCGCGTCGCCATCGGCGACAAGCAGGGCGAGCTGCTGCGCGACCCCTCCTCGCCGGTCGGCGGCAATCCCGAGGGGGACGTCACCATCGTCGAGTTCTTCGACTACCACTGCCCCTACTGCAAGCAGGTCGAGCCCGCGCTCGATACCCTGATCAAGGAGGATCCGAAGATCCGGATCGTCTACAAAGAGTTTCCGATCCTGGGCGCCGACTCGGTGACCGCGAGCCAGGCGGCGCTCGCGGCCCTGAAGCAGGGGCCGCAGAAATACACGCG
The DNA here is from genome assembly GCA_035523855.1 of Allostellaceae bacterium. Taxonomy (GTDB): domain Bacteria; phylum Pseudomonadota; class Alphaproteobacteria; order ATCC43930; family CGMCC-115725; genus DASZHJ01. The sequence goes on along the minus strand of DATKPX010000640.1, from coordinate 863 downwards.
CTTCCACGCCGCGATGATGAGCGTCAAGGGCTCGATCGGCGAGAGCGTGGTCATGCAGGTGGCGAAGGATGCCGGGCTCGATCTCGCCCGGCTCAAGACGGACATGAAGACGCCGGAGATCGAGGCCGCGATCAAGCGCAACTACGATCTCGCCGATGCGCTGAAGATCCGCGGGACGCCGGCCTTCATCGTCGGCGACGCGCTGGCGCCGGGCGCCGTCGATCTCGACACGCTCCGCAAGATGGTGGCGGACGCCCGCAAGCGGGGCTGACCGGCCGCCTCGCCTCCTCTTAGGCGGCGATCACCTCGTTTCCCCGGAGGTCGACGAGCTCCGGCCCTTCCGCCCGCGCCGCGTTCACCTCGGAGCCCACCGGCGCATAGGAGAGCCAGTCATCGGGCGCCGGTTTCAGCAGCGCCTGGAGCCGGTCCGCCTCGCCGTCGGGATCGAGCCAAGTCGCATGGGCTTCCGGCGGCAGGATCACCGGCATCCGCTCGTGCAGCGGCCGCAGCAGCGCATTGGCCTCGGTGGTGACGATGGTGAAGCTGTCGATGAACGCCGGCCCCTCGCCCTTTTCCTTCGGCGACCAGCGCTCCCAGAGGCCGGCGAAGGCGAAGACGCCGCGGTCGCGGCGCTGGATCAGATAGGGTTGCTTCGCTTTCCCCTCGGCGCGCCACTCGTAGAACCCGTCCGCCGGCACCAGGCAGCGCCGCTTGCGGAGGGCGGCGCGGAAGGATGCCTTCTCAGCCACGCTCTCGGCGCGCGCATTGATGAGCCGGGCGCCGCCTTTGGTGTCCTCCGCGAAGCTCGGGACCAGGCCCCAGCGCAGCATCTGCAGCGTCCGCTCGCCGGCGGGATTGCGGCG
>DATKPX010000639.1:0-6240 GCA_035523855.1 Allostellaceae bacterium | reverse complement strand
GGTGAAGGCGGGCGACGTCATCACCATCAACGGCTCGACCGGCGAGGTGATCCTCGGCGAGGTGCCGACCATCCAGCCGGAGCTCTCGGGCGACTTCGCGACCCTGATGGGCTGGGCCGACAAGATCCGCACCACCGGCGTCCGCGCCAATGCCGATACCCCCACCGATGCGCGCACCGCGCGCCGCTTCGGCGCCGAGGGCATCGGCCTCTGCCGCACCGAGCACATGTTCTTCGACGGCGAGCGCATCATCGCCGTCCGCGAGATGATCATGTCGGACGACAGCGACGGCCGCCGCAAGGCGCTCGCCAAGATCCTGCCGATGCAGCGCGGCGATTTCGTCGAGCTCTTCCGCATCATGAAGGGGCTGCCGGTGACGATCCGGCTGCTCGACCCGCCGCTGCACGAGTTCCTGCCCAAGACCGATGCCGAGATGCAGGAGGTGGCGGAGGCCACCGGCAAGAACCTGAACGAGATCCGCCAGAGCGCGGTGGCGCTGCACGAGAGCAATCCGATGCTCGGCCATCGCGGCTGTCGCCTCGCCATCACCGCGCCGGAGATCTACGAGATGCAGGCGCGAGCGATCTTCGAGGCCGCCGCCGCCGTCATCAAGGAGACCGGCGAGACGATCGAGCCCGAGATCATGATCCCCCTCATCGCCACCAAGAAGGAGCTCGACATCCTCAAGGCGATGATCGACCGCATCGGCGCCGAGGTGATGACAGAGGCTGGGATCAAGGTCCCCTATATGGTCGGCACCATGATCGAGCTGCCGCGTGCCGTGCTGCAGGCGGACGAGATCGCCAAGAGCGCGGAGTTTTTCAGCTTCGGCACCAATGACCTGACGCAGACCTGCTTCGGCCTGTCGCGCGACGATGCCGGCAGCTTCCTCGGCGAGTACCAGAAGCAGGGCATCCTCGAGCACGACCCCTTCGTCACCATCGACCGCGCCGGCGTCGGCGAGCTGATGCGCATCGGCGCCGAGCGCGGCCGGCGCACCCGCAAGAACCTGAAGCTCGGCATCTGCGGCGAGCATGGCGGCGATCCCGCCTCGGTGCGCTTCTGCCACGAGATCGGCCTCGACTACGTCTCCTGCTCGCCCTACCGCGTGCCGATCGCGCGCCTCGCGGCCGCCCAGGCGGCGCTCAACAAGGAGCGCGCCGACACCACGGCGTGAGGTGGCGCTTGGATTGCGGCGAGATCCTGCGTCCTTCGATTCGGCCGCGCTGCGGCCGGCTCAGGATGAGGCCCCTTGTTGGATGGCATAAGGAGAGCCTCCTCATCCCGAGCCAGCGCGCAGCGCTGAGTCGAAGGACGCAGGATGCTGTTCCAACAGGCTTGGCAGCCCTCAGAACCGCGCCCACTCCGGCTTGATGGGTGAGAGGCGGGCGGTGCCCGCCGTCAGCGGCGTGCCGTCCTTCGCCGCGGCTTCCACCGCCTCGAGGCGCAGCAGCGCCAGCGCGATGTCGCCGCTGCCGCTGCGGATCTCGCCCGCTTCCTGATCGCCCAGCATCACGGCGCTGCCCGGCGCCGGCAGCGGCCCCTCCACCTTCACCGGCATCAGCCGCTTCTTGATCAGCGCGCGGTACTTGGTGCGCGCGGTCAGCTCCTGGCCGATGTAGCAGCCCTTGTCCCAATCGACGCCGTTCAATTCGTCGAAGCCGGCCTCCAGCAGAATCGCCTTCTCCACCGGCAGGTCGCGGCTGCCGTCGGCGATGCCGAATGAAAGGCGCAAACGGTCATATGTATCCGCGTCGGCGCGCGCGAAATCTTTCGCGTCGAGCGCCGCCGTGCCGTCCCGGCGCGGCAGCAGCAGGCGCGCACCAAGAGCGGAGAGACGCGGATCGACGTAGGCGGTGCCGCCGCCGAAGGCAGTGGCTGCACCCGCCTCGGCACCGATCCCGAGCTTGCCGGGCGCATCGGCGCCGAATGCCGCCACCACCAGGAAGCGCTCGCTCGCATCCTCGATCGTCACCTTGGCGCGGAGCTTATAGATCGAGAGCCGCCGCCTGAGATCGGCGAGGCGCGCGCGCTCGCCGTCCAGCAGCAGCGTCTCGCCGGTCTCCGCCAGGAAGAAGTCGTGCAGATATTTTCCCTGCGGGGTCAGGAAGGCGGCGTAGAGCGCGCGGGCTCCCGAGAGCTTGCGCGTGTCGTTGGAGATCAGCCCCTGCAGGAATTCCCGCCGGTCGGCGCCGCCGATCTCCAGCACGCCGCGGTCGTCCAGCAGCGTATAGCTTGCCTTGGTCATGGTTCCCGTCTGGATAAGCGCGGTTGCCGCAAGGCCTTAGACGTAGGCAAGCCCCCCTCGCTTGGCAAGCCGGTAGGGCGCCTGTATAAGGCGCGAAACCCGGCCGACCAGGCCGATTCGCGCGACAGGGCCGCCGGTGAGCGGCCGCGCCGAGGGACATGGATATCCTTTTCGTCACGGCCACCCGGATCGGCGATGCTGTTCTCTCCACCGGCCTGCTTTCCTACCTGATTGAGCGCCATCCGGGCGCCCGCATCACCATCGCCGCCGGCCCGGTGGCGGCGCCGCTCTTCGAGGCGGTGCCCGGGCTCGAGCGCCTGATCGTGGTCGAGAAGCAGCGTTATGGCCTGCATTGGCTCGCGCTCTATGGGCAGGTGGCAGCCCGGCGCTGGGACCTGGTGGTGGATCTCCGCGGCTCGGCGCTGGCGTACCTGCTCTGGACGCGCGAGCGGCGCGTCGCCGGCAAGAGCGATCCCGGCGAGCACCAGGTGCGAGTGCTCGGCCGCCTCTTCGATCTCGATCCGCCTCCGGCGCCGCGGCTCTGGACGTTGCCGAAGCACGAGGCCGCCGCCGCGGCGCTGGTGCCGCCGGGCGCACCCGTGCTGGCGATCGGGCCCGCGGCCAACTGGCGCGGCAAGACCTGGCGCGCGGAGCGCTTCGCCGAGCTCGCGCGCCGCCTCACCGCGCCGGAAGGCCTGCTGCCCGGCGCGCGCGTCGCGATCATGGCGGGCGAGCACGAGCGCGAGCAGGCGGCACCGGTGCTGGCGGCGATCGCGGCGGCGCGGCGGATCGATCTCGTCGGCCGCACCGAGCTCCTCACCGCCGCGGCGGCGCTCCGGCGCTGCGAGCTCTTCGTCGGCAACGACACCGGCCTCATGCACATCGCCGCGGCGGCCGGCGTGCCGACCGTCGGCCTCTTTGGACCGAGCCCCGCCGCCCGCTTCGCGCCCTGGGGCCCGCGCACGGCGGTGGCGCAGACCGCGCTGGCGCCGCTGGAGCTGATGGGGCCGGGCTTCGATCACCGCACCACCGATACGCTGATGGACAGCCTCACGGTAGAGATGGCCGAGGCCGCGGCGCGCGGGCTCTGGCAGCGGCTGCACGGCGCGGCGGCCTGAGGCGGGAGTGGCGCGCATCGTCATGACCGATGACGGCGTCGAGTTCGATGGCTCGACGCCGGAGCGTGGCCCCCTCGGCGGCGCCGAGGCGGCTTTCCTCTCGCTCGCCGAGGCGCTGGCCGCGCGCGGTCACAAGGTTCGTGTCTGCAACAACTGCCCGGCACCTCTCGACCGCAATGGAGTCGCCTGGACACCGATTGCGGCGGGAGTGCCGGAGGGCTGCGATCTCTACATCGGGAATCGCGGGCATCGCCTGATCGGCCTCGCCCCCAAGGCGCGCGCCCGGGTGTTCTGGCTCCACAATCCCGGCGACTACATCCTGAAGCCGCGCTATCTCTGGCCGCTCTACCGGCACCGCCCGGTGCTGGTGTTCTCCGGCGACTATCACGCGGCGACGGTGCCCGGCTGGGTCCCGAGCGGCGGCCGCGCGGTCATTCCCTATGGCCTCGATGCCGCCTATCGGTCCGCCCAGCCGCGCCGCGACCCGCCGCCGCCCGTCGCCATCTTCACCTCCAATCCGCTGCGCGGCCTCGATTGGCTGCTCGACCTCTGGGAGCGGCGCATCCGGCCCGCGGTGCCCGCGGCCGAGCTTCATCTCTTTGCCGGACCCGAGGTCTATGGCTCGGTGGGCGCCCGCAAGGCCGATGCGATGGCGGCGGTGCTGGCGCGCGCCGATGCGATGGCCGCGGCAGGCGTGCACCGTCATGCGCCGGTACCGAAACCCGAGCTCGTCGAGCCGCTGCGTCAGGCGCGGGTGATGCTCTATCGCGGCGATCCCGGCGAGACCTTCTGCCTCGCCGTCGCCGAGGCGCAGGCGCTGGGCCTGCCGGCGGTAGTGACGGCGCTGGGGTCGCTGCCCGAGCGAGTGGTCGACGGCGTCAGCGGCACGGTCGCCCGCGACGAGGATGCTTTCGTCGCGGCGGCGGTGGCGCTCCTCACCGACGACGCGCTCTGGCGCCGCCAGCACGAGGCGGCGCTCGCCTCGCAGAAGGGCCTTTCCTGGGCCGAGGTCGCCGCGCGCTTCGCGGCGTTCATCCCGCCATGACGCGGCTGCTGCAGGCGATGGCCGGGGCGGAGCATGGCGGCGCCGAGATCTTCTTCGTGCGCCTGGCGACGGCGCTGCAGCGCGCCGGACAGGATCAGCGCGTGCTGATCCGGCGCAACACGGCGCGCGCGGTGGCGCTGCGCTCCGGCGGCATCGACCCCGTCGAGCTGCCGTTCCGCACCTGGTTCGATTTCAAGACCCGATTCGGGTTCCGCCGCGCGATTCGCGACTACCGGCCGGAGGTGGTGCTGACCTGGATGAGTCGCGCGACCGAGCTATGCCCGCGCGGCAAATTCGTGCATGTTGCGAGGTTGGGGGGCTACTACGATCTCAAATACTACAAGAACTGCCATCACCTGATCGGCAATACCCGCCACATCGTGGAATACCTCGTGCACAAGGGCTGGTCGAAGCGACGCGCGCACTATCTTCCGAATTTCGTGCCGGTCATGAGCGCGGCGGCGGCGCGGCGCTCGGCGCACGACACGCCCGACGACGCGGTGCTGGCGCTGGCGCTGGGACGCCTCCATCCCAATAAGGGATTCGACTTGCTGCTGGACGCGCTCGCGCTCACGCGCGGGATCTATCTCTGGATCGCCGGCGACGGGCCGCTGCGCCAGGAGCTGGAGCGGCAGGCGCACGGTCTCCGCGTTGCCGATCGCGTGCGCTTCCTCGGCTGGCGCGACGACACCGCGATGCTGCTCGCCGCGTGCGACATGCTGGTCTCCTCCTCGAAGCACGAGCCGCTGGGGAACGTTGTGATCGAGGCTTGGTCCGCCGGCGTGCCCGTGGTGGCGACCGCCGCCGTGGGTCCCCGGGCGCTGATCCGCGACGGCGAGACCGGCCTGCTGGTGCCGCTCGGCGATGCCGCCGCGCTCGCCGACGGGATGACGCGGCTCGCCGAGAGCACGGATCTCCGCGCCGAGCTCGCCGGCGCCGGCCGCGAGGCCCATGCGGCGGAGTTCAGCGAGGAGGTGGTGGTCGCGCAGTACCGCGCCTTCTTCGACAAGGTCGCGCGCTGATGTGCGGCATCGCCGGCATCATGACCAGCGACGGCAGGCCGCCCTCGCCCAACGTGATGCAGGCGATGGCAGAGGCGCTCGCCCATCGCGGGCCCGACGGCGTCGGCCATTACCGTGTCGGCGACGTCGCGATGATGCAGCGGCGGCTTGCCATCATCGACCTCGTCACCGGCGATCAGCCGCTCTACGAGCCCGGCGGCGCCGCCCTCGTCGCCAACGGCGAGATCTACAACTACATCGAGCTGCGCCAGGCGATGGACGGCGCGCCCTTCAAGACGGTCTCCGACTGCGAGGTGCCGCTCCACATCTATCGCCGCAAGGGCCTCGACTTCGCCGAGGATCTCCGCGGCATGTACGCGATCGCGCTGCACGATCCCGGCGAGCGGCGGCTGGTGCTGTCGCGCGATCCCTTCGGCATCAAGCCGCTCTACTATGCGGAGACCGCCGAGGGCCTGGCCTTCGCCTCCGAGCCCAAGGCGCTGATCGCCGGCGGCATCGTCGAAGGGAAACCGGTAACCCAGCCGCGCAACGAGCTGCTGCAGCTGCAGTTCACCACCGGCCGCGAGACCGTCTTCGCCGGCGTGCAGCGCCTGCTGCCGGGCGAGACCATCGTGGTCTCCCGCGGCCGCATCGTCGAGCGCCGCCGCCGTGCCGCGCTGCCCGACACCGGGCCGGTCGACTGCGACGAGGAGGAGGCGCTCGACCTCTTCGATCAGATCTTCGCCGAGAGCGTCCGCGTGCATCAGCGCTCCGACGTGCCCTACGGCATGTTCCTCTCCGGCGGCACCGATTCCGCCGCCGTCCTCG
>DATKPX010000638.1:0-10790 GCA_035523855.1 Allostellaceae bacterium | reverse complement strand
CGCCCGGCAGGAAGACCAGCAGGCTGCCGGTCTCCTCGCGGAGCGCGCGCTGGATCGTGGCGGCGACGGCGTCCTCGAGGCGCTCGGGCGGCGGCCGGTCGAGGTGCCGCGTCTCGACCTCGAACATCCGGCCGCGGCTCTCGATGACCGGCGCCTCGCCGAGGAGCCGCGCCACCGGCGCGCCGTCGAGGGTCGCCGACATCACCAGCAGGCGGAGGTCCTCGCGGAGCGCGCGGCGGGCATCGAGCGCGAGGGCGAGGCCGAGATCGCCGTCGAGGCTGCGCTCGTGGAACTCGTCGAAGACGAGGAGGCCGGTGCCGGCGAGAGAGGGATCCTCCTGCAGCATCCGGATCAGCACGCCCTCGGTCACCACCTCGACCCGCGTCTTGGGCCCGACGCGGGTGTCGAGGCGGGTGCGGTATCCCACGGTCTCGCCGGCGCGCTCGCCCAGCATCGAGGCCATGCGCCGCGCGGCGGCGCGCGCGGCGAGGCGGCGCGGCTCCAGCATCACGATGCGGTTGCCGCGGAGCCAGGGCGCGGCGAGCAGCGCCAGCGGCACCAGGGTGGTCTTGCCGGCGCCGGGCGGCGCCTCCAGCACCGCGCTCGCGTGGTCGGCGAGCGCTGCCTCGAGTCGCGGCAGCGCCTCCGCCACCGGCAGCCGTGCGCGCCAGGGATCGAGATCGAAGGAAGTCATGCCGGCCGCACCCTAGCCGATATGCCCGCCGAGGCAATGGCGGACGGCTTGTCTCGGTGATCGCGGGACACTAGCGTGGCGTCATGATGACGCGTTATCTCCTGATCATCATCGCCGTGCTGGTCACGCTGGTGCTGAGCGAGCTGCTGTTCGAGTTCTACGACTTCAACCGGCAGCAGGATTGCCTGAGCGCGGGTGGGCGGCGCTGCGGCGCCCACATCGTGATCACCCGATAACGTCCGCGCGGGCCGTCTTGACAGGTCTGAGACAAGCGATTAAAACGCTTGTTCGAATCCGCATCCGCACGCCACCTTTGCAATCATCGACCGGGAAACCTTGACGTGATCGTCACCGACGCCGCCGGCGACACCAAGACGCGCATCCTCCGGATCGCCGAGCGCATGTTCGCCGAGCAGGGTTTCTCCGGTGTCTCGCTGCGCCAGCTCACCACCGCCGCCGGCGTCAATCTCGCCGCGGTGAACTACCACTTCGGCTCCAAGGAGGGGCTGCTGACGGCGATCTTCGAGAGCCGCTGCAATCCCATGAACGACGAGCGCCTCCACCGCCTCGAGGCCTGCGCGGAGGTCGAGGGCGGATCGCCGTTGCTGGAGCAGATCGTCGCCGCCTTCATCGCGCCGGCGCTTGCCTCCACCAACAACGCCGCCGGGGGCGCCGTCTTCACGCGGCTGCGCGCCACGCTCGCCGCCGAGCAGAACGAGCTCGCCCGCACGCTGGTCGCGAAATACTTCGACGCCACCAGCAGCCGCTTCGTGACTGCGCTCGCCCGCGCGCTGCCGCATCTCTCCCAGGCGGAGGTGTTCTGGCGCTTCAACTTCCTGCTGGGGACGCTCTACTACACCATGGTCAATCCCGCCCGCATCGAGCATCTCTCCAGGGGTCTTTGCGACGCCACCGACGTCGACACGGTGCTGGCGCAGATGGTGCCCTATGTGGCGGCGGGCTTCCGCGCGCCGGCGGTGGCGAGCGGCGCGCCGAAGCGCATCCAACGCAAGAGCGCGCGATGAGCCAGGCGGTGGCGGCGATGCCCCGGCTTGCCGAGCGGGTGGCGAGCGTGGCGCCCTCGGCGACGGTGGAGATGACAGAGCGCGTCCGCCTTGCGCGCGCGGCTGGCCGCGACATCCTCGGCCTCTCCAGCGGCGACCCTAATCTCGAGACGCATCCCGCGATCATCGAGGCCGCGCACCGCGCGATGCTCGCCGGCGATACCCATTACGGTCCGGCGGCGGGGAGCCCGGCACTCCGTGCGGCGATCGCGCGGCGGCTCACGGCGAAAGCCGACGTCGCCTATGGTGCGGAGGAGATTCTGGTGACGCCGGGCGGCAAGTTCGCAGTCTTCGCCGCCTTCATGGCGGCGCTCGGGCCTGGCGACGAGGTGGTGCTGCTCGATCCCTGCTGGGTGAGCTACGGCGCCGCGGTGCGGCTCGCGGGCGGCGTGCCGGTGCGGGTTCCCGCGCTCGACACCATCGACCCCGCGCTTATCGCGCGGGCGATCACGCCGAAGACCCGGATGATCGTGGTGAACTCGCCGGTCAATCCGACCGGCAAGGTGCTGGGCCGTGACGAGCTCGGCGCTCTCGTCGACCTCGCCGAGCGGCGCGATCTCTGGCTCGTCTTCGATCAGGTCTATGCGGATCTCTGCTTCGACCCCGGCGGCTTTGCCTATCTGCAGAGTCTTCCCGGCGCCAAGCAGCGCTGCTTCGTCGCCGACAGCCTCTCCAAGACCTACGGCATGACCGGCTGGCGGATCGGCTACCTGGCGGCGCCGGAGGCGGCGGTGAAGGCGGTGCTGAAGGTGGTGCAGCACTCGATCTACTGCGTGCCGCCCTTCCTGCAGGCGGGCGCCGAGGCGGCGCTGGCGCTGCCGGAGAGCGTGATCGACGGCTACCGCGAGCAGTTCCGCCGCCGGCGCGACCGCGCGGCGGCGGCGCTCGACCGGCTGCCGGGCTTCCGCTGTCCGGTGCCGCCGGCCTCCTTCTATCTCTTTCCGAGCATTCCGGGCGACGACCGCGCGACGGCGGCCGAGTGGCTGGAGAAGCTCTCGGTGGCGGCGCTGCCGGGCAGCGCCTTCGGCGAGCTCGGCCGCGGCCACCTCCGGCTCTCGCTCACCGCGCCGGATGCCGTGCTGGAGGAGGCGCTCCGGCGCATCGAGCGGCACTATGGCGGCTGAGCCGGCGGTCGTCTTCGCCGAGGTCGACAAGCATTTCGGCGCGCATCAGGTGCTGCGCCGGGTGTCGCTCTCGATCGAAGAAGGTGAGTGCGTGGCGGTGATTGGCCCGAGCGGCTCCGGCAAGAGCACGCTCATCCGCTGCATCAACGGGCTGGAATCGATCGGCGCCGGCACGCTGACGGTCCTCGGCCGCGCGGTGCCGGGCCTCGATGCGCGCGACCTGACGCGGCTCCGCGGCGAGATCGGCATGGTGTTCCAGAGCTTCAACCTCTATCCGCACCTGACGGTGCTGCAGAACATCACGCTGGCGCCGCGCAAGGCCAGGGGCATGCGTGCCGGCGAGGCCGAGGCGCTGGCGCGGCGGCTGCTGGGGCGGGTGCATCTCGCCGACAAGGCGGCAGCCTATCCAGCGCAGCTCTCCGGCGGCCAGCAGCAGCGGGTGGCAATCGCCCGGGCACTCGCCATGGAGCCGCGCCTCATGCTGTTCGACGAGCCCACCTCGGCGCTCGATCCCGAGATGATCCGCGAGGTGCTCGACGTCATCGGCGCGCTGGCGGCGGACGGCATCACCATGGCGATCGTCACCCACGAGATGAACTTCGCCCGCAGCATCGCCGACCGCGTCGTCTTCATGGATCACGGCGCCATCGTCGAGGTGGGCCCGCCGGCACAGGTGATGAGCGCGCCGCGCGAGCCGCGCACGCGGGATTTCATGGCGCTGATCCGGCACTGACCGGCGCCTTCGAGCGAAGAGAGGACGGAAGATGAGACGAGGATGGGTGGCCCTTTGGGTCGTGCTGGGGGCAGCGATGCTGTCGCTGGCGGCGGGCGGCGCGCGGGCGGACGGAACGATCGATGCCATCAAGGCGCGCGGCAAGCTGCTGGCTGGCGTCAAGAACGACACGCCGCCCTTCGGCTATCTCGACGACAAGAACCAGGTGGTGGGCTTCGACGTCGACCTGATGCGCGAGATCGCCAAGGCGCTGGGTGTCGAGGTCGAGCTCGTCAAGGTGACCTCGCCCACCCGCATCCCGCTGCTGGTCAGCGGCAATGTCGACATCGTGGCGGCCTCGATGACCCACACGCGGGAGCGCGAGGGCACCATCGATTTCAGCATCACCTATTATACCGGCGCCCAGGCGCTGATGGTGCCGAGCGCGAGCCCGATCAAGGGGCTCGGCGACCTCGCCGGCAAGACGGTCGCGGTGCAGCAGGGAACGACGCTGGAGAAGACACTGGCGCAGCTGGCGCCGCAGGCGAAGGTGCAGCCGTTCCGCGACTACACCACGGCGTGGCTGGCGCTTCGCCAGGGCCGTGCCGACGCCTTCACCGGCAGCTACGACATCCTGCGCGGCTTCGCCCGCGAGAGCGCGGACTTCCACATCGTCGGCGACAAGTTCAGCGTCGAGCCCTTTGGCATCGGCATCCGCCACGGCGACTGGCAGATGCGGAACCTCGTCAACGCCGTGCTGCAGGATCTCTGGACCAGCGGCCGTTACCAGCAGATCTACAAGCAGTGGTTCCAGGTCGATCCGGACATTCCCATCGAGACCTGGCCCAAGGGCTGAGCGCGTCTTGAGCTACGAGTTCGACTGGAGCGTGCTCTGGCGCTATCGCGAGGCGCTGGCGGAGGGGTTCGCCCTGACCCTGGCGCTGTCGCTGCTCGGCCTCTCCGGCGCCCTCGCCCTGGGGATCGTCGCCGGGACCGCCGGGACCGGAACTCGCCGTGGCGCGCGCCTTGCCGCCGCCTATGTGGAGATCGCACGCAACGTGCCGCTGCTGGTGCACATGTACTTCTGGTACCTGGGCCTGACGGCGCTGCGGCTGCCGGCCTTCTGGTGCGGCGTGCTGGCGCTTGCAATCTATTCCGGCGCCTATGTCGCGGAGATCGTGCGCGCCGGCATCCAGAGCGTGCCGGCGGGGCAATGGGCGGCGGCGCTCGCCTCCGGCCTTTCGCCGCGCCAGACCCTGCTGCATGTGATCTATCCGCAGGCGCTCCGCATCGTCGCCCCGTCGCTGGCGGGGCTGCTCTCCCAGCTCATCAAGGACAGCTCGCTCGCCTCGGTCATCTCCGTGGGCGAGCTCACTTTCGCCGCCGGCGCCATCGAGGGCGAGACCTTCCGCACCTTCGAGGCCTATATCGGCATCACCGTGCTCTATCTCGTGACGGTGACCCTGATCTCGCAGCTGGTGCTGCGCCCGCTCCGCGGACGCGCGGTCGATCCGGCGATGCGGTTTTAGGCGCGAGCGAGCCCGTGGATTTCTCGGTGGTCGCGCGCAACCTGCCCTATCTCGCCGCGGGATTCCGGGTGGCGCTCGAGACCTCGGCGCTGGTCATTCTGGGCGGTACGGCGCTCGGCCTGCTGCTCGGCCTGGCGCGAAGCGGCCGGCTGGCGGTGCCGCGCGGCGCCGCCTGGCTCTATATCGAATTCATCCGCGGCACGCCGCTGCTGGTGGTGCTCTTCATCGTCTATTTCGCGATCCCGCCGGTGATCGGTCACCGCTTCAGCGCCTATGAGGCGGCCGTCATCGGCTTCATCGCCTTCATCGGCGCCTACATCGCCGAGGATGTGCGCTCCGGCCTCGCCTCGGTGCCGCGCGGCCAGGTCGAGGCCGGACTTGCCGTCGGCTTGTCGCCGCGCCAGGTGCTCTGGCTGGTGGTGCTGCCGCAGGCGGTGCGCCGGATGATCCCGGCGCTCTTCAACCAGTTCGTTCGGCTGGTGAAGTTCACCTCGGTCGCCTCGGCGATCGGGGTCACCGAGCTTACCGGCGCCACCCTCGCCGTCAACGCGCGCGAGTTCAAGCCGCTGCCGCTGCTGACGGCGCTGGCGCTCGCCTATTTCGTGACGGGCTACGGTCTCTCGCTGGTGGGACGCTGGCTCAACCGGCGCTACGCGATCGCTGGCTGAAACCGGCCGCGCCTCAGTGGTGCGCGGCCGCCTCGTGGGTCTTCAGCACCTTGTCGGTGGCGGCGTCCACCTCCTCGAGGAGGACGCTGTAGCGCCAGAGCGTCGAGAGATGCTCCAGCACCGCCTTGCAGGTGGGCTCGTCCAGCAGGACGCCGTCATGGACGGCGTGGCGCAGGATGAGGCGGCGGTCCCCCGAGAGGTCGACGTCCGCGATCTGGATGTCGGGCTCGGCGCGCGCCAGGTCGTAGTGACGCGCAAGCGCGCTGCGCAGCTCGCGGTAGCCGCGCTCGTCGTGGATCGCGTCCACCACCAACGCGTCCTGCGTCGCCTCGTCCAGCACCTTGAACAGGCGGAACTGCCGCATCACGCGCGGGCTCAGATACTGCAGCACGAAGCTCTCGTCGCGGTAGTTCGCCCAGGCATCGCGCAACGTGCCGTAGGGGTCGCCGTTGCCGGCGATCTCCGGGAACCATACGCGATCCTCCTCGGTGGGCACGGTGCAGATGCGCTTGATGTCCTGCATCATCGCGAAGCCCAGCGCGTAGGGATTGATGCCGTTGTAGCGGCGATCGTCGTATTCCGGCTGGAAGACCACGTTGGTATGAGAGTGCATCGCCTCGAGGTAGGCGCCGTCATTGATGAGGCCGCGCTCGTGCAGGCGATTCAGGATCTCGTAGTGCACGAAGGTGGCGCAGCCCTCGTTCATCATCCGCGTCTGCTTCTGCGGATAGAAGTACTGGCTGATGTTGCGCACGATGCGCACGAGCTCGCGCTGCCAGCCTTCCATGCGCGGCGCGCGCTTCTCGAGGAAGTAGAGCAGATTCTCCTCGGGAAGGCCGAGCTGGCGCCGCACCTCCGCGCGCTCCTTGGCGGCTTCCGCGCCATCCTCATCCTCCGGCCGCCGCTTGGGCACGACATGCTCCCAGAGGTCGTCGTAGGTGCGCTCGATGTGGGCGCGACGCTCCTCGGCGCGGCGGCGCTCCTCGCCGAGATTGGCCTTGGCGCGGCGGGCATAGCGATGAACGCCGTGGGTCATCAGCGCGTGGGCGGCGTCGAGTACCTGCTCGACCGCCTGGACGCCGTGCTTCTCCTCGCAGCGGGCGACGAGGTCGCGCGCGAAGGTCAGGTAGTCGAGGATGCCTTCGGCATCCGTCCACTGGCGGAACAGGTAGTTGTTCTTGAAGAAGTGATTGTGGCCGAAGGCGGCATGGGCGATCACCAGCGTCTGCATTGCCATGGAGTTCTCCTCCATGATGTAGCTGATGCAGGGGCTGGAATTGATGACGATCTCGTAGGCGAGGCCCTGGAGACCATGGCGGTAGAGCGCGTCCTCGCGGGCGAAGCGCTTGCCGAAGCTCCAGTGCCGGTACATGAGCGGCAGGCCCACCGAGGCGTAGGCGTCGAGCATCTGCTCCGACGTGATCACCTCGATCTGGTTCGGATAGACGTCGAGGCCCAGCTCCTTGGTTGCGATCTCCTCGATCGCGTCATGGGCGCGGCGGATCTTTTCGAAATCCCACTCGGCACCCTCGAAGAGCAGACCCTTGGCCGGCGCCAGAATGGTCTCGCTCATGCGGCGCGCTCCCGCTGCTTGGAGAACAGCTCGTGGAAGACCGGGAAGATCTGCGAGGGATCCGCCACCTTGCGCATGGCGAAATTCGCCTGCGTCTGCGCGATCCCCTCGTAGGTCCGCCAGAGATCGGTGGGGGCGCTCGGATAGCCGTGCCGGAGCGTCGCCTCGGCGCCGACCTCGATATAGGCGAAGTACTGGCTGACCGGCAGGATCTGCTGCGCCATCAGCGAGGCGCAGCGGTCGCTGTCCTCGGTGTAGTTGTCGCCGTCCGACGCCTGCGCGGCGTAGATGTTCCAGTTCTCGGGGTTGTAGCGTGCCTTCACCACCCGCATCATCTCGTCGAGCGCCGTCGAGACGATGGTGCCGCCGGTCTCGCGGCTGTGGAAGAAGGTGTCCTCGTCCACTTCCTGGGCGCTGGAGGTATGGCGGATGAAGACGATGTCGACGTGCTTGTAGCGGCGCGTCAGGAAGACGTGCAGCAGCATGAAGAAGCGCTTGGCGAGGTCCTTCATCTGCTCCGTCATCGAGCCCGACACGTCCATCAGGCAGAACATCACCGCCTGAGTATTGGGCTTCGGAATCCGCTCGAAGCGGTTGTAGCGGACATCGACGGGATCGATGTAGGGGACGCGGCGGCTCTTGCGGCGCGCCGCCTCGAGGGCGAGCTTGCTCTGCTCCGCCGCCTCGGCGTCGTCGGCGGCGAGCGCCGTCTCGACCTGGGTCTCGAGGGCGGCGATCTCCTTCTGCGTCGGCCGGTTGAGGCTGATGCGTCGCGCGAAGCTGTTGCGCATGGTGCGCTTGACGCTGAGCGCCGAGGGCGAGCCCGCCACCGAGTAGCCGGCGCGCACCAGCTGCGTCGACTCCTGGTCGTTGATCTTGGTCTTGATGAGGTCCGGCAGCTCGAGGTCGTCGAAGAAGAGGTTGAGGAACTCCTCGCGCGTCAGCACGAACTCGAAGGAATCCTGCTCGCCGCCGTCCTCCGGGCTCGCCTTGCCGCCGCCGCCTTCGCCGCCGCCCTGCGGTCGCTTGATGCGGTCGCCGACCACGAACTCCTTGTTGCCGGGGACGACGTAGTCGCGCTTGCCGCCCTGGGAGGACTTGCGGAGCACCGGCTCGTTGATCCGGTGCGACGGGATGGAGACCTTTTCGCCGCTGCCGTTCTGGCCGACCTTGCGGCGTTTCAGCGCCTCGGTCATCGCGTCCTTGATCTCATGCTTCGCCCGCTCCAGGAAGCGCTGCCGGTTCGGCAGGCTCTTGCCCTTGGGGTTGGGGCGACGGTCGATGATATTCATGAACGCATGACTCCGAAGTTCTGACGCTAGCCGGCCTTGTTGACGCGCATGTACCACTCAACGAGGCGGCGTACCTGGCGGGGCGTGTAGCCGCGGGTGGCCATCCTGTCGACGAAGTCGTTGTGCTTCTTCTCGGTGTCAGAATCCTTTTTGGAGCCGAAGCTGATCACCGGCAGCAGATCCTCCACCTGGGAGAACATCCGCTTCTCGATCACCTCGCGAAGCTTCTCGTAGGAGGTCCAGGACGGGTTCTTGCCCGCGTTCTGCGCGCGCGTGCGCAAAGCGAACTTCACCACCTCGTTCCGGAAGTCCTTGGGATTGGCGATACCCGCGGGCTTCTCGATCTTGGAGAGTTCCTGGTTGAGAATCTCGCGATCCATGAGCTGTCCGGTGTCCGGGTCCTTGAAGTCCTGGTCCTCGATCCACGCGTCCGCATAGGCAACGTAGCGGTCGAACAGGTTCTGACCGTAATCGCCATAGGATTCCAGATAGGCCTTCTGGATCTCGTTGCCGATGAATTCGGCGTAGCGTGGCGCGAGGTCGCCCTTGATGAAGCCCAGGAGCTTCTTCTCGTTCTCCTCGGGGAACTGCTCGCGTCGCACCGCCTGCTCGATCACGTACATGAGATGGACCGGGTCGGCTGCCACTTCCTGAGTGTCGAAGTTGAAGGTGTTCGACAGCGTCTTGAAGGCAAAACGGGTGGAAATGCCGTCCATTCCCTCGTCGACGCCGGCGGCGTCGCGATATTCCTGCACCGTGCGGGCGCGCGGGTCGCTGTCCTTCAGGCTCTCGCCGTCGTAAGCCCGCATCTTCGAATAGAGATTCGAGTTCTCGTGCGCCTTGAGGCGCGACAGCACGCAGAACTTCGCCAGCATGTCGAGGGTGCCGGGCGCGCAGGCGGCGTCCGCCAGCTCGCTGCTGGAGAGCAGCTTCTGGTAGATCTTCGCTTCCTCGGTCACCCGCAGGCAGTACGGCACCTTGATGACGCAGATGCGGTCGATGAAGGCCTCGTTGTTGCGGTTGTTCTTGAAGGCCTGCCACTCCGCCTCGTTGGAGTGCGCGAGGATGATGCCCTGGAAGGGGATGGCGCCGATGTTCTCAGAGCCGATGTAGTTGTTCTCCTGCGTCGCCGTCAGCAGGGGGTGCAGCATCTTGATCGGCGCCTTGAACATCTCGACGAATTCGAGGATGCCTTGCGTCGTCCGGTTGAGGCCGCCGGAATAGGAGTAGGCGTCGGAATCGTTCTGGCTGAAGAACTCCAGCTTGCGGATGTCGACCTTGCCGACTAGGCTCGAGATGTCCTGGTTGTTCTCGTCGCCGGGCTCGGTCTTGGCGATGCAGATCTGCCGGAGCCGCGACGGCAGCAGCTTCACGACGCTGAACTTATTGAGGTCGCCGCCGAACTCGTCGAGGCGCTTCAGCGCCCAGGGCGAGGCGAGGCCGGTCAGCCGGCGCTTCGGAATCTTGTAGCGGCGCTCCAGCACCTCGCCCATCCGCTCGGGATCGAAGAGGCCGAGCGGGCTCTCGAAGATCGGGCTCATATCCTTGCCCGCCTTCAGCACGTAGATCGGCAGCCGCTCCATGAGCAGCTTCAGGCGCTCGGCGAGCGAGGATTTGCCGCCGCCGACGGGACCGAGCAGATAGAGCACCTGCTTGCGCTCCTCGAGACCCTGCGCCGCATGGCGGAAGAAGCCGACGATCCGCTCGATCGTCTCTTCCATGCCGAAGAAATCCTCGAACGCCGGATAGATCCGGATGGTTCGGTTCATGAAGATCCGGCCGACCCGCGATTCCTGGCTGGTGTCGATCATCTGCGGCTCGCCGATCGCCGCGAGCATCCGCTCGGCGGCGCTGGCATATGCCATCGGCTCCCGCGCGCACGACTTGAGATAGTCCTCGAGGGACATCTCGGTTTCCTTCTCTGCGTCATAAAGACGCGAGAAGAGGCTGAAGAGCTCGTCGTGTGCAGTCATCATCGACCTCGCCATTCTGGCCCCGCCAGGGCATTAACCTGGCATTAACGCAAATTTTAAGGGCGCGTGATTAAGCCACTCTTAAAAATAAGCGGGAAATTGGACCGAACCTTTCCTTTTGCATACGCGGAATCCCTCATATTTCAGGGCGATTCATACGA
>DATKPX010000637.1:0-4039 GCA_035523855.1 Allostellaceae bacterium | reverse complement strand
ATACGGTAGAACTCAACCACCTCGGGGATCTCCGCCACCGCGCGGCAGAATTTCTCCGCCCATTCCGCATTGTGCTGGTTGGTGCGGATGGCGACGAAGACGGTGACGCCGACGTTCATCCGACCGGGATCGAGCAGGGCGACCCGCCGCCGGATGACGCCGCTCTCCTCCAGCCGCTGCACCCGCCGCCAGCAGGGCGACGGCGACAGGCCGACTTTCTCGGCGAGCTCGGCGACCCCGATGGTGGTGTCGTCCTGCAGCTGCTGCAGGATCTTGCGGTCGATCGCATCCATGGGGAATTAAATTCCCTTTCTGTCTATATAGAGAAAAGAAATTGCTATAATATCCACGATAGGGGCGAAAAAAGCCAGCATTTCCCCGGCATGCGCGGTTATGCTCCCTCGAGATCGAAGGGGAGTGGATCATGGCGTCCTGGTCGTTCACGGAGCATCCGGCCTCGGTCGGCGAGACCTATGGCGAGCATCTGGTCTCCGCCTGGAGCTTTGCCGGCCGCATGGCGGTGGGCGCCGGCGCGTGCTTCCTGCACGGGCTGCTGCCCTTCCTCTGTCTCAGGACCGGCTCCGGCATCATCCGCGAGCTCCATGGGCGGATGGTGACCAACCGCGTCCGACCCGCCGCTCCGCGTGGGCCCATCGACTCCCTGGAGAGCGCGGCGCTCTGATCCGCCGGGCCTCTTCCCCAGCATCGCCTCCCGTCGCTACAGTCCTCCTGACCGCGTCCGTTGCGCGGTTAGGAGGAGCCTAGGATGACCAAGCCGCTCTGGCAGCCGAGCGCGGCGCAGATTGCCGCCGCCAATCTCACGCGCTTCATGCGGGAGGCGACGCGGCGCTGGAAGCGGGATCTGCCGGACTTCGCCGCGCTCTATCGCTGGTCGGTGGAGCGGCCGGAGGAATTCTGGGTCTCGCTCTGGGAATTCTCTGGAGTCATCGCGGAGACCCGCGGTGAGCGGGTGCTGGTCGACGGCGAGAAGATGCCCGGCGCCAGGTTCTTCCCCGACGCGCGGCTGAATTTCGCCGAGAACCTGCTGCGCGCCCGTGACGGCGCCGACGCCATCGTGTTCTGGGGCGAGGACAAGGTGAAGCGCCGCTTCACCCGCGCCCAGCTCTACGATGCGGTCTCGCAGATGGCGCAGGCGCTGCAGGCGGACGGCGTCGGTGTCGGCGATCGCGTCGCCGGATATCTCCCCAACATGGCGGAGACCGTCATCGCCATGCTGGCGGCGACCAGCATCGGCGCCACCTGGTCCTCCTGCTCGCCGGATTTCGGCGTCAAGGGCGTCGTCGACCGCTTCGGGCAGATCGAGCCCAAAGTGCTGGTCCTCGCCGAGGGCTATTTCTACAACGGCAAAGCCTTCGACTGCCTGGAGAAGGCGCGCGAGATCCTGCAGCAGCTGCCGAGCGTGAAGCGCGTCGTGGTGGTGCCCTACACGCGGGAGGCGCCGAGCCTCGGCGGCGTGCGCGATGCGGTGCTGCTGCCGGATTATCTCGCGCCCCATCGACCGGGCCCGATCGCCTTCGCGCGGCTCCCCTTCGATCACCCGCTCTACATCATGTATTCCTCCGGCACGACGGGCGTGCCGAAATGCATCGTGCACGGCGCCGGCGGCACGCTGCTGCAGCACCTGAAGGAGCATCGCCTTCATTCCGACGTGCGCGCCGGCGACCGCGTCTTCTATTTCACCACCTGCGGCTGGATGATGTGGAACTGGCTGGCCTCGGCGCTTGCCTCGGAGGCGACCCTGCTGCTCTATGACGGCTCGCCGTTTCACCCGAGCGGCAACATCCTCTTCGACTATGCCGACCAGGAGGGCATGACCCTCTTCGGCACCTCGGCGAAATACATCGACGCCTGCCACAAGGCCAATCTCGAGCCGAAGAAGACCCACAAGCTCTCGACCGTCCGCGTGATGACCTCCACCGGCTCGCCGCTGGCGCCGGAAAGCTTCGACTACGTCTACGAGAAGGTGAAATCCGATCTCTGCCTCGCCTCGATCTCCGGCGGCACCGACATCGTCTCCTGCTTCGTGCTCGGCAATCCGATCGGCCCGGTCTGGCGCGGCGAGATCCAGACCCGCGGCCTCGGCCTCGCGGTTGACGTCTTCGATGATGCCGGGAAGCCGGCGCCCGTCGGCGAGAAGGGCGAGCTCGTCTGCACCAAGCCGTTTCCCTGCATGCCGGTCGGATTCTGGAACGATCCGCAGGGGCAGCGCTATCACGACGCCTATTTCGCGCGCTTTCCCAACATCTGGTGCCACGGCGACTACGCCGCGATGACCGAGCATGGCGGCCTCGTCATCTACGGCCGCTCCGACACGGTGCTGAAGCCCGGCGGCGTCCGCATCGGCACGGCCGAGATCTACCGCCAGGTGGAGCAGGTGCCTGAGGTGCTGGAGGCGATCGTCATCGGCCAGGACTGGGACAACGACGTCCGCGTGGTGCTGTTCGTCAAGCTGCGCGAGGGGCTGGTATTGGAGGACGCGCTGGTGCAGAAGATCCGTCAGAAGATCCGCGACAACGCCACGCCCCGCCACATGCCCGCCAAGGTGATCCAGGTCGCCGACATCCCCCGCACCAAGAGCGGCAAGATCGTCGAGCTCGCGGTGCGCGACGTCGTGCACGGCCGCGCGATCAAGAACGTGGAGGCGCTCGCCAACCCGGAGGCGCTCGGCCTCTACAGGGATCTGCCGCAGCTGAAGTCCTAGGGCGGGACTCCGGACCGCTCTGCCATGGTTTCCCTCGCGCCGATCAACACCCGCTTTGCCGCGCTGCCGCCGATCACAAGGGCGGCCTTCTGGGTGATCGTCGCCGGCTTCTGCGCCACCATCATGAACGTGGTCGTGCGCGAGGCGGCGAAGGAGCTGCACTCCTTCGAGATCACCTTCTTCCGCTGCCTCTTCGGCTTCCTGGTGATGATCCCCTGGATCGTCAAGGTCGGGGTGGGCGCGCTCAAGACCAGCAAGATCGGCTTCTACACCATGCGCGGCATGGTGAGCCTGGTCTCGATGCTGACCTGGTTCTACGGCATCACCCTGGTGCCGCTCTCCACCGCGACGGCGCTCAACTTCACCGCGCCGCTGTTCTCGACCCTGGGCGCCGCGCTCATCCTGCGCGAGACCGTGCGCACCCGCCGCTGGGCGGCGCTGGCGGTGGGTTTCGCCGGCACGCTCGTGGTGCTGCGTCCGACCGCCGACGGGCTCGATCCCAACGCCTTCTGGATCCTGGCCTCGGCGCTGACCGGCGGCATGAACGTGGTGACGGTGAAGTTCCTCGCCCGCACGGAATCGCCGAACGCCATCGTCACCTACCTCATGCTCTACGTGACGCCGCTCTCCCTCGTCCCGGCGCTCTTCGTCTGGCAATGGCCATCCCTGGCGGCGTTCGGCTGGCTCATCGTGCTGGGCGCGCTCGGCACCGCTTCGCACCTCTCGGTGGTGCGCGGCTACGGCGCCGTCGATGCGAGCGCCTGCGCGCCGTTCGAGTTCCTGCGGCTGCCTTTCGCGGCGTTCCTCGGCTACGCGATCTTCCACGAGATCACCGATCTATGGACCTGGGTCGGCGCCATCACCATTGCCGCCTCCTCGATCTACGTCGCCCATCGCGAGGCGAAGCTGGCGCGGCTCCGCGCCCGCGCGCCCGCCGCCGCGATCAGCGCCCGCGAGCCGCTGCCGCGCGCCTGAACGGCCTCGCGCCGCGCCGGTCGATCTGCTATCTGAGGCCGCTGTTCCGCCGCTCTGGGAGATCTCGATGAAGCTCAACGGTCAGGCCGCCCTGGTGACGGGCGGCGCCTCCGGGCTCGGCGCCGCCACTGCCCGCGCGCTCGCCAAGGCCGGCGCCAAGGTGGCGGTGCTCGACGTCAATCTCGATGCCGCGAAAGCGGTGGCGCAGGAGATCGGCGGTCTCGCCGTCGCCTGCGACGTCGCCGACGCCAAGAGCGCCGAGGCGGCGGTCGCCGCCGCCGGCGCCGCCCACGGCGCCGCCCGCGTGCTCATCAACTGCGCCGGCATCGGCCCGGCGCAACG
>DATKPX010000636.1:0-2513 GCA_035523855.1 Allostellaceae bacterium | reverse complement strand
CGCTGCTGGCGATCCGCAAGCTGTAGCGACGCCGAACTGAAACCTGTTCCGTCCAGAATGCCGGGCTTGGTCGGGGCTCGGGGGAGGGCGGGGGTGCGCCGGAGCAGGATCTGGTTGATGCGGTGGCTCGCGCTCGCCGCGGCGCTGCTGGTGCTGCCGCTGCCCGCCCGCGCCGAGAAGCCCGGCGCCGAGGATCAGCTCATCCTCGCGCTTCGCTACGAGCATGGCGCGGGCCTGCCGCAGGATCTGGGCCGGGCGCTCGCGCTCTATTGCGAGGCGTCCCGCCAGGGCAGCGCGGTCGCCGCGCTCAACATCGGCTGGATGTTCCTCAACGGCCGCGGCGTGCCGCGCGATGTTCCCGCCGGCACCGCCTGGCTGCGTCTCGCCGCCCGGCGCGGCAGCGGCGAAGCGGCGCAGCTCCTCGAGCTGCTGCCGGTCGCCCCGGCAACCGATTCGCGCGGATGCTCGGCGCCGGCGCCCGCGGTGACGGTGGTGCGCGGCGCGCCGCCGCCGGAGGTCGCCGGTCTCGTCGCCCGCATCGGCGCCGAGACGAAGCTCGATCCGAACTTGCTCTCCGCCGTCATCGCCGCTGAATCCGCATTCCATGCGGATGCGGTGTCGCCGCGCCAGGCGCGCGGCCTGATGCAGCTGACGGACGGCACGGCGCGCCGTTTCGGCGTCGGCAACGTGCTCGAGCCCGCCGACAACATCCGCGGCGGCGCGCGGTATCTCCGCTGGCTGCTGCAGCGCTTCGACGGCAGCCTGCCGCTGGCGCTCGCCGGCTACAATGCCGGCGAGAGCGCGGTGGCGCGCTACGGCAGCATCCCGCCCTATCCGGAAACCCGCGCCTATGTGGAGAAGGTGCTCGCCCTCTATCCCGCGCGCGATCGCCCCTTGCCACGAAAAGATCCGACGCCCCCGTAGCCGCCGGCGCGGGCCTTGCCTAGATGATAGGACGGGTCAACAGAGGAGGACCGAGCATGAAGATCAAGCGGCACGGATCGGCAAGCTGGCAAGGCGGGCTCAAGGACGGGAAAGGCACGATCTCCACCGAGAGCGGCGCCCTCAACGCCTATCCCTACGGCTTCGCCAGCCGCTTCGAAGGGCAGAAGGGCAGCAATCCCGAGGAGCTCATCGGTGCCGCCCACGCCGCCTGCTTCACCATGGCGCTCTCGCTGATCCTCGGCGAGGCCAAGCTCCGGGCGGATCAGATGGACACCTCCGCCGAAGTCGCGCTGGAGCAGGTCGATGGCGGCTTCGCCATCACCGCCGTCCATCTCACGCTCAAGGCCAAGATCCCCGGCGTCGATCAGGCGAAGTTCCAGGAGCTCGCCGGCAAGGCCAAGGCCGGCTGCCCGGTGTCGAAGCTTCTGAAGGCGGACATCTCGCTGGAAGCGACGCTGGTGAGCTGAGGCCCAATTACGGACTTCGCCAGATCGTGGCTCGTGGGCGACTACGCCTTCGCCTTCGCGCGCGGGTGAGCCCGGTCGTAGACAGCAAGGAGGCGCGCTGAGTCCACGGCGGTGTAGCGCTGCGTCGTCGAGAGGCTGGCGTGGCCCAATAGTTCCTGGATGGTGCGGAGGTCGCCGCCGCCCGCCAGCAGATGGGTCGCGAAGCTGTGGCGGAGCGCGTGCGGCGTCGCGGTCTCCGGCAATCCCAGGAGGGCGCGCAGGCGCTGCATCTGGCGCTGCACCAGGCGCGGGTTGAGCGGGCCGCCGCGGGCGCCGACGAAGAGCGGGCCCTTCGCCGCGAGGCGATGCGGGCAGTGGGCGACGTAGTCGGCGACCGCCGACGCCACCGCCGGCAGCACCGGCACGAGGCGCGTCTTGCGGCCCTTGCCGGTGATCTCGATCATACCCGGCTTCAGCGGCGCCTCGGCGCGCGTCAGGCCCAGCGCCTCCGCGAGGCGGAGGCCGCAGCCGTAGAAGAGCGTCAGGACGGCGATGTCGCGCTTGGCGAGCCACGGCTCCTCGGCGAGGTCGCCGATGCGCTCGAGCGCCGTCGCCGCGTCCTCGGCGGAGAGCGGCTTCGGCACGGAATGCGGCAACTTCGGCGTCCGCACCGCCGCCAGCGCCGCGTTGCTCGCAAGGCCGCGGCGATCGAGGAAGCGGAAGAATCCCCGCAACGTCGAGAGCGCGCGCGCCGTCGAGCTGCGCTCCAGGCGCTCGTTGGCGCGCGCCGCCAGATAGGCCCGGAAATCGGCCGGCGTCAGGCCCGCGAGCGTCGCCAGCGACGGCAGGCCGCCCCGGTGCCCGGCCAGGAATTCGAGAAAGGCGGCGAGGTCGCGGCCATAGGCGAGAAGCGTGTGCGGCGAGGCGCGGCGCTCGGCCTTGAGCCACTCCTGCCAGTCGGCGAGTGCCTGCGAGAGATCCTCGGCGGCGGCGTAGCGGGATAGCGCCGCCGCCCTGCGCTTCGTGTCGGCCCGCTTCAGGTCGGAAGATCGAGCCATCCGGCGATGACGATCTCGAGGCTCCGCGCCAGGAAGCCCAGGAGCTCGGTGCCCTGGCCGGGAT
>DATKPX010000635.1:0-9141 GCA_035523855.1 Allostellaceae bacterium | reverse complement strand
AGATGGCGCCGAGCTGCCAGGGTGTCTCGTCGCCGACCCAGCCAAGGAGCTGAACCGCGCCCGCGGCAAGCAGCGGCGCCGCCACGGTGGCCGGCACCGAGGCCGCCTCCACCTGCCCGCCCCTGAGCGCGCTCGCCATGTTGCCCATGGACTGCAGCGGCACCAGCTTGAGGCTGGTCAACGGGAAGTGCAGCTTATCGGCGATCAGCCCGACATTGTAGTGGAACGTCGAGCCCACCTGGGTGATGCCGATCGAGTGGCCCGGAAGATCGGCAAGGGTCTGCAGACCCGCCTCATAGGCCTGCTTGGAGGCGACCCAGGCGTCGAGGTGATAGCCCGGCTCCTCGCGGCTCTGGGCAGCGACGATGCGGAGCGCGCCCTTGCCGGCGAGGTTGAAGAAGCCGGCGGTGAGGCCGGTGACGCCGATGTCGACGTCGCCGGAGACCGTCGCCACCGCCACCGGCTGCGCGGCGTCGAAGAACTTGAGCTCGACATCGAGGCCCTCGACGGCGAAATAGCCCTTATCCGCGGCGACGAAGACCGGACCGGAGGAGGCGAGCCGCAGCACGCCGATGCGCAGCTTCTCCGCGGCGTCGGCGCCGCCCGGCAGCAGCGCCAAACCGACCGCAACAGCGGCGCCGATCCAACCTCGCGACATCGTATCCTCCCGACTGAGCGCGCCACTGAGAGCGGCAGGAGAATGCGAAGACGGCGCCGCCTTGGCAAGCCAAGGCTTTGACGACTCCGGTGAGGATCAGAATCGCCGATGGAGACGGCGCGGATGCCGCTCGCGGCGCCGGATCATCGCGCCGGCGCCGGGAGCGCCGGAGCAGGAACCCGGCTAGGCGGTCAGTCCTGGCAGGAGAGATAGGCGGCGCGGTTGGCGGCGGCCTGGGTCGCGATGTAGCGACGGAAATCCGCCGAGCCGGCGATGCTGTTCGCCAGCGCGATCATGCCGCTGGTGGTCTGGCAGGTCTCGGAGACATTGCGCACGCCGGAGGCCAGCGAGGCCTGATTGGCGAGTCGCGTCATGTAGTTCTCGAAGGTGATGTCGGCGCGGTGCTCGCCGGCGCGGCGGAAGTGGTCGATCATCTGCTTCTGATAGCCCATGATCGCGTCGCGATTGCGCTGGGTGAACTCGCCGTAGGTGGTATCGCGGCAGATGTCGCTCACCACCATGAGCTGGGCCTGGAAGTGGACCGCCTGCTCGGCCTCGATATCCGCCGAGGAGAAGCAGCCTGGCCGCACTGCCGCCGCCTGCGCGGCCATTGCCACCAGACTCAAAACCGCGCCAAGCGCCAAAGATCGCCGCATGACATCCACCCAGATCGCCGGTCGTCCCCACCGAACAGAATGCTTTCCCTGCGGCAGGAGTCAATCCGGAATGACTCAAAATGTGCGATGGTTTTATTCACATGCCGGTTGATTTTCACTGCGCCGGGAGTCGGCTCGGCGGCTTTTCTTCATCGAACAGTAAGGATCGCTCGTCACCATGCGCCGTGCCGAAGATTCCGGGCCCTGGCGCAGCCGATCACAGCGGGAAAGCGCCGGCCGCATGCTGAGCTCCGCAGTCCGAACCGTGCTGGTCTGGGTCGTGGTGGCCGGCGTGGCGGCGTTCGCTTTCGCGCCCGGCGGTCCGCTGACGAAATTCATGACACGCCCGTCACCGGCGGCCACCGTCTCGGCGCCGGCACGTCCGCCGGCGGTCCACGCCGCCGCCAACGAGCTGGACTTTCGGCGCGCCCACGACGGCCATTTCTACGTCGACGCCGATGTCAACGGCGCCCGCGTCCACTTCCTGGTCGATACCGGCGCCACATTGGTGGTGCTGTCGGCGGACGACGCGCGCGCCGCCGGCATCAGGACCTCGCCGGCGGATTTCAACCAGCGCGCCGGCACCGCCAACGGGGTCGCCCGGATGGCGACGGTGACGCTCCGCGAGGTCGGCGTGCAGCAGCTCTCGCTCTATGACGTGCCGGCGGCGGTGATGGAGCAGCCGATGCCGGTCTCGCTCCTCGGCATGAGCTTCCTCAGCAAGCTCCAGGGCGTCGAGACCCGGGACGACGAGCTGATCCTGCGCTGGTAGGACCTCGGCGGCTCAGCGCTCAGTGATTGCGGCGCCGCCGCAGCCAGACCGCCACCGAGATCGCGATCACCACGGCGGCGAAGATTCCCAGCATCGTCATCTGCACGCCCCGCGCGAGATCGCCGAGGGCGTGCTTGTAGGCATGGCCGAAGAGAAATCCCACGCCGACGAAGACGCAGGCCCAGAGGCCGGCGGCGATGAAGTTCAGGGTGAAGAAGCGCCTCCAGCTG
Source organism: Allostellaceae bacterium (assembly GCA_035523855.1). Classification (GTDB taxonomy): domain Bacteria; phylum Pseudomonadota; class Alphaproteobacteria; order ATCC43930; family CGMCC-115725; genus DASZHJ01. The sequence goes on along the minus strand of DATKPX010000635.1, from coordinate 6,825 downwards.
ATGCCGCTGATGCCCAGCGCGAAAGAGGAGACGTTGCGCACGCCGTAGATGAAGCGGAAGGTCAGGATGAAGCCGGCATCGAAGCGCCGCAGCCAGGTCAGAGCCTTGTCCACCCGCGCGCGCCAGGCGGGACGCCGCTCCAGGAGCCTCAGGCCGAAATGCCGGCCGATCCAGAAATAGCACTGGTCGCCGCAGAAGCTGCCAAGCCAGGCGGCGCCCAGCAGGAATGCCGGATTGAGGAAGCCCTGCGCGGCCGCGAATCCCGCGAACAGCACGAAGGTCTCGCCCTCGAAAAAGGTCCACACGAAAGTGATCGCATAAGACCAGAGCCCGTGCTGCCGGATCAGCTCCTGGACGTCCATCACCCCTGCTTCCGTCCCGTCGGGGGCGTTACCCCTCTTGCGACCCCGCGCAGGGGCGAAGGACGCCGATCCTATGCTTTCGGGGCAGTCACGGTCGAGGGGACAGTTGCGCGAGCGCGGACCGTCGGCGAAGAATGGCGCCCGCCGGGGGCCGGGCGATCGCGGGCTTCATCAGCCGCAAAAAGGGGACTTCCGTTGGAGGCACATGAGGCCCACGAGGTGGGCGACCACATCGCCGAGGGCGGCCACGGCGCGCGGGCCGGCGAGACGCTGCGGCGCGAGGCGGCGATCATCGTCGGCGTTATCGCCATGCTGCTGGCGATCGCCAGCCTGCTCGGCGAAGCCGCCACCAAGGAGACCATCAATTTCAACGTCCTGGCCTCCGACACCTACTCCTTCTACCAGGCGAAGAACGAGCGGCAGAATTCGCTCCGCCTGGCCGCCGATCAGCTGGAGGCGCTGCTTTCCGGCCATTCGGACTGGGCCGCCGGCGCCCGCGAGCGGATCGAGAAGCTGATCGGCGACTACCGCGCCACCGCGGAGCGCTACGAGAGCGACCCCAAGGCCGGCGACGGCAAGAAGGAGCTGCTGGCGAAAGCGCGCGGCTACGAGCACAAGCGCGACCACGCGCAACGGCAGGACGTCAACTACGACTATGCCCGCGCCTTGTTCCAGATCGCGATCGTGCTCGGCTCGGTCAGCATCGTCAGCCTGTCGCGGCCGCTGCTGTGGCTCGGCTGCGGCCTGGCGGCGATTGCCGCGCTGCTGACGGTGAACGGGCTGCTGCTGCTGGTCCCCCTGCCCTTCGAGTGAGCGGCGCCGGCGGCGCCGGCCGCGCCGGGCGATCTCAGGCGTAGTGGTGCAGGAAACCCTTGAGGTCGTGCAGGATCGTCCGCACGTCCCAGAACAGGCTCGCGACCTGCACCGTGATCATGAAGACCACGGCGTAGAAGGACGAGGGGTGGGAGCGCTCCCACCTGATGGGCAGCTCCACCAGCTGCCGCGGCAACGGCACTCTGATCGACAGCCAGACGAAGAAGGCGCCGATCGCGGAGCCCGCGATGATGTCGCTGGGGTAGTGATGGCCGGCATAGATGCGCGGCAGGAAGATCACCAGGACCGTGTAGATGTAAGCGACCAGCCCCCAGCGCCGCGAGCGCAGCCAGATGATCGTCGACACCGCGAAGAACATCGCGCCGTGGTCGCTCGGGAATGAATTGTCGGCGACCGGCGTGTCGTAGCTGCCGGTCGGCAGGATGAAGCCCAGCGAGGGCTCGTTGAGCGGGCGCGGCCGGTTGGGGAGGAAGTGATCGAGCGCCAGCGTGACCGCGATCGCGATCATGGTGCCGGCGAAGCCGCGCAGAATCCGGATCCGGTCGCGGTCGAGGTCGTCGGAGGGCAGGAACCACAGCCAGTACATCGCCGCCATGAAGAGCGCGCCCTTGACGACGAACAGCTCCTCCACGACCGCCACCGTGCGATCGAGCAGGAGACTCTGATTGGCGAACTGATTGATGAAGTGAACGACGGCAAAATCCACGCGGACGATCGGGTCCAGCACCGGCGCAAGCAGAGTCAGCAATGAATGCATGAGAAGCCCGATGATTGCTGAGTGAATCGATTGCCTTTGGGAGGCGGCGCGGCGTGACTCGCCTTAGCCGTCCGCCGGCGTCATGCGCGCGGCCGCGGCGCAACCCTCTCTGGGGCGCGCCTGGTGGTCATTGCCGACGCCGGCAGCAGCCGTGCAAATGCCCCAAGGTCCCACGCCCGAGAAGATACGAATTCCCCGCATTCCCCATCCCCGCCCTTGGTCCGAATCCCTCACGCCTCGTCTGTTACAGGAAAAAGACTACCAACTGACCCGCCGCGGCGCCACAGCGAATCCCGCATTGCGTGTTAACCGGCGGAGCCTCCACTATCCCGATTGCGCCGCGCGATGGGCCGCGCCCGCTTGACGCGCGCGCGCCGGCGCTTCTAGGCTCGCTGCCCCTCCTCCCTCAAGAGTGCTAAGGTAAAGACGATGGCTCCGCTTCTCCTCACGGGCGCCGCCGGCGCGCTCGGACAATACATGCGTCCCTTCCTCGCCAAGCGGCCCGGCGGGCTGCGCAGCTCCGACCTCCGCGACCCCGGCAAGCCCCATCCCGGCGAGGAGATCATGGTGGGCGATGTCGGCGACGCCGCCTTCGTCGATCGCATGGTGGCCGGCACCTCGGCGATCGTGCATATGGGCGCGGTCTCCACCGAGGATGAGGTCGAGAAGATCTTCCACGCCAATTTCCACGGCACCTTCTATGTCTTCGACGCGGCGCGCCGGCACGGCGTCAAGCGGATCGTGTTCGCGAGCTCCAACCACGCGATCGGCTTCCACCCCATCACCGAGCGGCTCGACGCCCATTCCAACCAGAAGCCGGACACCATGTACGGCGTCAGCAAGGCCTTCGGCGAGAATCTCGGCAGCTTCTTTGCCGACAAGTTCGGTCTCGAGGTGGCATGCCTGCGCATCGGCTCGGCGACCCCGGTGCCGAAGGATCCGCGGATGCTGTCGACCTGGCTCAGCTATCCCGACACGCTCCGGCTCGTCGAGGCCTGCCTCGATGCTCCGAAGCTGCATTTCTCCATCGTCTACGGCGCCTCCAACAATACGCGCGGCTGGTGGGACAATTCCAAATCGGGCATCGATTTCCGCCCGCAAGACAACGCGGAGATCTACGCGCCGAAGCTGATTCCCGACGGCGACAAGCGCGACCCGAACGATCCCGCGGTGAAATTCCAGGGCGGCATCTACACCAAGCTGGCGCTCGGCGAGAAGCCCAAGCTCTGAGACCGCGCGCTTGCGGCTAGTTCTCTGCGAAAGTGTCGCCGAGCGATGCCAGCGCGCTCTGCAGGTAGTAGGGAAAGCCCGGCAGGTCCGCGAGGTACTCCGCTGGGCGCGTGCTGATGAGGTTGCGCGATTGCGCCACCGCCCGAGGCCACTCCGACCATTCGAAATCGCCGCGCCCGATCCAAGCCAGCGCCACCAGCTCGATGAGATCGTCGCCGTCGAGCGCGTCGAGGATCGCGAGCAGCTGTGCGCGAGCCCAAGTGCTGCGGGCCAGCCCCCGCCCCCCTTCCACGATCTCCAGCTCGCGCACGTGAGCGGCGGCGATGATCTGGGCGAGGTGCTGACGCGACAGGGTAAACACGCAGGTCCTCAGCGCAGGTTCTGGGACACGCCCGTCTAGTAAATATCGAAGTTCGCCCGCACCGCCGCGATAAGGGCTTCTACCTACTGGCATACCCGCCCGCTTGCGCAAAGCGCGGCGACCGCAGGTTCACCGATTGCGGCAAGGGGTCGCATCCCTTCCATGCGCAATCATGCGTTGGTGGCCGGGGAGGGCCGATGCTATGCCCCGCCCAGCAAGCGCGGCGGATCCCGGCGCGCATGGGGAGGATGCAAGATGGGATTGGCACAGCGGATCGCCGCCGGCCGCCTGCACTACGGCTGGATCATCGCCGCGGTGACCTTCCTCGCCCTCCTCGCCGCCGCCGGCATCCGCTCCGCGCCCAGCGTCTTCATCGTGCCGATCGAGCGCGAGTTCGGCTGGACGCGCGCCACCCTTTCCTTCGCCGTCGCGATCAACCTGCTCCTCTACGGCTTGATCGGCCCCTTCGCCGCCGCCTTCATGGACCGCATCGGCCTGCGCGCCACCACGCTGCTGGCGCTCGCCACCATGGCGGTGGGCACCAGCGCCTCGCTGCTGATGACTGCGTCCTGGCAGCTGGTGCTGCTCTGGGGCGTCGTCATCGGCAGCGGCAGCGGCCTTGCCTCGCTGGTGCTGGGCGCGGTGGTGGCGAACCGCTGGTTCGTCGAGCGCCGCGGCCTGGTCATGGGCGCGCTCACCGCCAGCATGGCGGCGGGCCAGCTCGTCTTCCTGCCCGGCCTCGCCGCGGTGGCGGAAGCGCACAGCTGGCGCTGGGCGGCGGCGGTGCTGGTGGCGGTGCTGCTGCTGATGCTGCCGCTGGTGGCGCTGCTGATGCGCGACCATCCCCGCGATGTCGGTCTCAAGCCCTTCGGCGCTCCACCCGACGCAAAGGAGCCGGAGGCGACGAGACCGCAGAACCCCTTCGCGGTGGCGCTCTCGGCGCTCTGGATGGGCTGCACGTCGCGGGATTTCTGGCTGCTATCGCTGAGCTTCTTCGTCTGCGGCGCCAGCACCAACGGGCTCGTCGGCACGCACCTCATCCCCTTCTGCGTCGAGAGCGGCATCGCCGAGGTGACCGCGGCTGGCCTCCTCGCCAGCATGGGTCTCTTCAACTTCATCGGCACCACCGCATCGGGCTGGCTCAGCGATCGCTTCGACAGCCGCTACCTGCTGTTCTGGTACTACGGCCTGCGCGGCCTCTCGCTGCTCTTCCTGCCCTATGCCTTCGACTTCTCCTTCATGGGCCTCACGGTCTTCTCGGTGTTCTACGGGCTCGACTGGGTCGCGACCGTGCCGCCAACCGTGCGCCTCGCCGCCAACGCCTTCGGCGCCGCGCGCGCCGGCATGATGTTCGGCTGGATCACCGCCTTCCATCAGCTGGGCTCCGCCGCCGCCGCGGCCGGCGCCGGCCTGGCGCGCACTTATATCGGCAGCTACTCCGGCGCCTTCATGTTCTCGGGCCTCATCTGCTTCATCGCCGCGGCGGTGGTGCTGCGGATCGGGCGGCGCACCGAGCCCGGCCGGCCCATCGCGGTCGCGCCTGCCGGCGCCTAGCTCCCGCAGGGGAATTGTCCCGGCCGCGCTCCTCCGCTAAGAATAGTTGGTGACACCAACAATCGGACCGCCACCGGCGATCCGGGCAATAAGCGAGGCCGCCCGAGCGGCCCGGGGAGGATGCGATGATCAGGCAGGCTCTGGGCCTCTCACTTCTGGCCCTGCTGGCGGCCACCGGCGCCGCCCGTGCCCAGGACAAGACCGTCGAGCTCAAGCTCTCCTTCTGGGTCCCCCCGGCGCATCCGCTGGTGCCGAGCTTCAAGGCCTGGGCGGACGACATCGAGAAGGCCTCCGGCGGCACCATCAAGTCGACGGTCTTTCCCTCCGAGCAGCTCGGCAAGGCCTTCGATCACTACGACATGGCGCGCGACGGCATCGCCGATTTCACCTACGTCAATCCCGGCTACCAGCCCGGCCGCTTTCCGGTGATCGCCGCCGGCGAGCTGCCCTTCCTGATGTCGGACGCCAAGGGCGGCACGCTCGCCTTCGATGCCTGGTACCGCAAATACGCCGCCGCCGAGATGAAGGACGTGCATTTCTGCGCCGCCTTCGTGCACGACCCCGGCACCTTCCACGGCAACAAGAAGATCATCGTGCCGGCGGATCTGCAGGGGCTCAAGATCCGGCCGGCGGACGCCACCATCGCCAGCTACATGACGCTGCTCGGCGCCACCAACATCCAGGCCTCGGCGCCGGAGGTGCGCGACGTGCTGGCGCGCCATGTCGCCGACGCCGTCACCTTCCCGTGGGGCTCGATCATCCTCTTCGGCATCGACAAGGTGGTGAAGTACCACATGGACGCCGCGCTCTACGTCACCACCTTCGTCTGGGTGATGAACAAGGGGAAATACGAGGCGATGTCGCCGGCGCAGAAGAAGGTGATCGACGACCACTGCACCAATGAATGGGCGGGCAAGGTCGCGGCGCCCTGGGCCGACTTCGAGGCCGCCGGCCGGCCGAAGATCAAGGCCGAGGAAGGCCACGAGGTCTATCCCCTGACGCCCGACCAGCTCGCGCAGTGGCGCAAGGCGGCGGAGCCGCTGGAGGCGAAATGGGCCGCCGGCGTCCGCGCCGCCGGCGTCGATCCCGCCGAGGCGATGAGCGAGCTCAAGGCGCAGCTCAAGAAGCACAACGCGCTTTATTAGCCTCGATGGAGCCCTGGCAAGCCGAGGTCGCGCCGCCCCGCCGCAGCGCGATGGATCGCTTCATCGATGCGATCGAGCTCCTCGCGGCGATCTTCGTCGGCATCGTCGCGGCCGACATCTTCATCTCGGTGGCGCTGCGCTACCTCTTCGGCGTCTCGATTCCCGACAGCTACGATTTCGGCAAGCAGCTCCTCGGCATCCTGATCTTCTGGGGCATCGCCGCCACCAGCTATCGTGGCACCCACATCACCGTCGATCTCGTCTGGGCCGCCGCCGGGCCGCGCGGCAAGCGCGCGATCGACGTCTTCGCGACGCTGGTGCTGCTCTTCGTGGTGACGGTGCAGACAGTGATGCTCTTCGACAAGGTACGCAGCACGCGCGCCGACAATGTCCTCACCTTCGATCTCCACCTGCCGACCTGGCCCTTCGCCCTCGTCGCCTGGCTGGGCGACGTCTCCGCCGTGCTGCTGATCGCCATCCGCACCTTCCGCCTCATCTTCCAGCCCGAGCTCATGCCCGAGACCCGCGAAGGCGAGCGCGCTTGAACACCGACGCCGTCGCCATCATCGGCTTCGTCTCGCT
>DATKPX010000634.1:0-9002 GCA_035523855.1 Allostellaceae bacterium | reverse complement strand
GGCGACGGCGTCGGACTTGATCTCGGTGTTGGCGTCGACCTCGAGGGTGACGCGCACCTGCTCGGGATTCTGCGGGTCGAGGCGGATGTCGATCACCCGGCCGATCTGGACGCCGCTGTAGCGCACCGGCGCGCCGTCGTTGAGCCCGGTGACCGAGCCGCTGAAATAGATGTCGTAATAGGCGAAGGTGCGGCTGAACTCGACGCGGGCGAGCCACAGGATCGAGACGAAGGCGCCCAGCAGGACCACCAGGACGAAGGTGCCGACGACGACGTAATTGGCGCGTGTCTCCATTCCCTAGGCCTCCGTCCCCGCCCCCGCTCCCTGGACCCCTTGCGCCGCCAGCGCCGACCGCCCGCGCGGCCCGTGGAAGTAGGCGTGGATCCACGGGTGCTGGTCCTGCAGAAGCTCCGCCATTGTGCCGATTTTGATTCGCTTGTCGACCAGGACGGCGATGCGGTCGCAGATGGTGATGAGGGTGTCGAGGTCGTGCGTCACCAGGAAGACGGTGAGGCCGAGGCTGCGCTGCAGGTCCTGGATGAGCTGATCGAAGCCGGCGGCGGCGATCGGATCGAGACCGGCGGTGGGCTCGTCGAGGAAGAGGAGCTCGGGGTCGAGCGCCAATGCGCGGGCGAGCGCCGCGCGCTTGCGCATGCCGCCCGAAAGCTCCGCCGGGTACTTGGCGCCGGCGTCGGCCGGCAGCCCGACCAGCGCCACCTTCATGGCGGCGATCTCGTCCATCAGCTCCGGCGAGAGCCGGAGATGCTCGCGCAGCGGCACCTGGATGTTCTGCGCCACGGTCAATGAGCTGAAGAGCGCGCCGTCCTGGAAGAGCACGCCCCAGCGCGCCTCCATGCGCCGCCAGCCCTCGTCGTCGAGCTTGGCGGTGTCCTGGCCGAACACCTCGATGGTGCCGCGATGGGGCGGGATGAGCCCGACCACTACGCGCAGCAGCACCGATTTGCCGGTGCCGGAGCCGCCCACCACCCCCAGCACCTCGCCGCGCCTGACGTCGAGATCGAGATTGCGGTGGATGGCGCGGTTGCCGAGCCGCGTCTTCAAGCCGCGGATGCGGATGATCGGCGGCGCCTCGGCGCCATTGCCGCTCGTTTTCAGGGCGGCGCCATTGCCGCGCTTCGGATCAGACATGGAGATAGGAGAAGACGATGGAGAAGCCGGCGTCGAGCACGATCACCAGGAAGATCGATTCCACCACCGAGACGGTGGTGAGGCGGCCGACGCTCTCGGCGCTCTGCGACACCTTGAGCCCCTGGTAGCAGCCGATGAGCGCGATGACGGTGGCGAAGAACGGCGCCTTCAAGGGCCCGAGCCAGAAGGTCCAGCCGAAGAGCGCGCCCTGCAGCTGGCGGACGAAAAGCGGCGGCACGATCCCGAGCGAGGCCCAGGACATGATGGCGCCGCCCAGGAGCCCCATCATGTTGGCATAGAAGCCCAGCAGCGGCAGCACCAGCACCAGGGCGAAAAGCCGCGGCAGCACCAGGATCTCGATCGGGTCGAGGCCGAGGGTGCGCATGGCGTCCACTTCCTCGTGCACCTTCATGGCGCCGATCTCGGCGGTGAAGGCACTCCCCGAGCGGCCGGCGACGATGATCGAGGTGAGGAGGATGCCGAGCTCGCGCAGCACGCCGATGCCCAGCAGGTTCACCGTATAGATCTCGGCGCCGAAATTGCGCAGCTGGTCGGCGCCCTGATAGGCGAGCACCACGCCGATCAGGAAGGAGATCAGCCCGACGATCGGCATCGCCGCGACGCCGGTGCGCTCCATGTGGTTGACCAGCGCCACGACGCGGAGGCGCGAGGGATGCCTGAGCGTGCGCACCGTCGTCACCGAGACGAGGCCGAGGAACCCCACCAGCTCCTGCACCTGCAGCAGGATCCAGACCGTCGCCTCGCCGACCCGGCGCGCGAACTCGCGCAGCCCGTGGTGGGCGCGCCGGAAGCGCCGCTTCTGGGCGCGCTGCTGGCCGGTGCTGTCGGCGACCTTGCGCAGCAGCGGCTCGATCTCCGGCCGGACATTCTCCACCTGGACCGCGAGGCCGCGCGCCCCGAGCTCCCGCGCGGTGCGCAGCAGCAGCCAGGCGCCGGCGGAATCCAGGCTCTCGACGCCGCCGAGATCGATCCGCGCCGACCGCGCCGTGCCGGGATCGAGCGCCTGCAGCTTGTGATCGAGGGTGGCGGCGCTCGCCACGCGCCAAGCGCCGCCGGCCCGGAGCACGAGGGAGCCCTCCCGAATACCGCTGTCGAGCCACGCTTCCGCCATCGGCGCCACTCTAACAGGCGCCGGCAAGCCTGCGAAATGCGGACTTTTCAGGCTCCGGGAACCCGCTAGAGTGCGCCTGCCGCCCCGTCAACCAGGACGCCTCCAGGCCCCATGAACCTCAAAGATCACATCCGCTCGATCCCGGATTTCCCCAAGCCGGGCATACTCTTCTACGACATCTCCACCCTGCTGGCGCATCCGGCGGCCTGGCAGGAGACGGTGGGGCGGCTCAAGGCGGCGCTGCTGCCCTATCACCCGAGCGTGCTGGTCGGCATCGAGTCCCGCGGATTCCTGGTGGCGGCGCCGCTCGCCTATGCGCTGGGCTGCGGCTTCGTGATGGTGCGCAAGAAGGGCAAGCTGCCCGGCGCCACCATCCCCTACACCTACGACCTCGAATACGGCACCGACACCATCGAGATCCAGGCCGACGCCATCGCGCCCGGCCAGCAGGTGGTGGTGCTGGACGACCTGCTGGCGACCGGCGGCACCATGGCGGCGGCGATCAACCTCGTGCGCAAGGTCAGGGGCCGCGTCGCCGCCTGCGCCTGCATCATCGAGCTCTCGTTCCTGGGCGGCCGCGGCAAGCTCGACGTCCCCGTCCACTCGATGATCGCCTACGATTCCTGAGGCCGCGCCAGCAGCTTTCCCGCCACCACCGCCGCCACCGTCACCACCGCCACCATGATGGTGGCGAGCGCGTTGACCTGCGGGCTGACGCCGAGGCGCACGCTGGAGAAGATCGCCATCGGCAGCGTCGTCGACGCCGGGCCGGAGACGAAGCTCGCCAGCACGAGATCGTCGAGGGAGAGGGTGAAGGCGAGGAGCCACCCCGCCGCCAGCGCCGGCGCGATCAGCGGCAGGGTGATGACGGCGAAGACCTTCCAGGGCCGGGCGCCCAGGTCGAGCGCCGCCTCCTCCACCGAGCGGTCAAAGGCGTGGAGGCGAGCCTCGACCACGACCGCCACATAGGCCATGCCGAGGCTCACATGGGCGATGGTGATGGTGAGGACGCCGCGTCCGCCCGGCCAGCCGATCCAGTCCTGGAGGCCGACGAACAGCAGCAGCAGCGAGAGGCCCATGATCACCTCCGGCAGCACCAGCGGCACGCCGATGAGGCCGGCGAAGAGCGCGCGGCCACGGAAGCGGCGGTAGCGGCTCAGCACGAAGCCCGCGAGCGTGCCGAGGACCAGCGAGCCGGTGGCGGCGGCCACCGCCACTTCGAGGCTGGTGAGCGCCGCGTCGCGCATCTGCTCGTTGTGCCAGAGCTCGCCGTACCAGCGCGTCGAGAAGCCGGCCCAGACGGTGACGAGGCGCGAGGCGTTGAAGGAATAGACGACGAGCGAGACGATCGGCCCGTAGAGGAAGACGTATCCCAGCACCAGCATGCAAGGCAGGAAGAGGGATCGCCGCGTCATGGGCCGGCCTCGCTGCCGGCGCGGCGCATCAGCACCATCGGGCCGGCGAGCAGCAGCAGCATCGCCACCGCCACTGCGGACGCCACCGGCCAGTCGCGGTTGGTGAAGAACTCGTCCCACAGCACCTTGCCGATCATCAGCGTGTCGGCGCCGCCGAGCAGCTCCGGAATCACGAACTCGCCCACCGCCGGGATGAAGACCAGGAGCGAGCCGGCGACGATGCCCGGCAGCGACAGCGGCAAGGTCACGCTGAGAAAGGCGCGGAACGGCCGGCAGCCGAGATCCGCCGCCGCCTCGAGGAGCGCCGGATCCAGCTTCTCCAGGGTCGCGTAGAGCGGCAGCACCATGAAGGGGAGATAGCCGTAGACCAGTCCCACGAAGACCGAGAAGGAATTGTTGAGGAGCGGCAGCGGCTCGCTCACGAGATGGAGCGAGAGGAGCGCGTTGTTGATGAAGCCGTTGCCCTTGAGGAGACCGATCCAGGCATAGACGCGCAGCAGGAAGCTGGTCCAGAAGGGCAGGATCACCATCATCAGCAGCGTGACCCGCCACGCCCGGGGCGCCTGCGCGATCGCATAGGCCATGGGATAGCCCAGCAGCAGCGCCAGCACCGTGGTGCCGGCGGCATATCCCACCGAGGAGAGATAGGCGCGCCAATAAAGATCGTCCGAGACCAGCAGCGCATAATTCGCGAGGCTGGCGGCGAGCTTCGGCCAGCCTTCGCCCGTCTCGAAGAGCGGCGTATAGGGCGGCACGGCGAGAACGCTCTCGGCGAAGCTGATCTTGAGCACGATCGCCAGCGGCAAGAGCGTGAAGAGCGCGAGCCAGAGATAGGGGATCGCGATCGCGAGCCGGCGGCGGCCGCCGTCGTTGATGGCGTCTCCGCTCACGAGGTCAGCAGCACGCCGGAATCGGCATCCCAGCCGAGCCAGACCGGCGTCCCCTCGCCCAGCCCCTGCATGGCGCCGCGCCGCGTGTTCGGCAAGGTCACGCGGACGAGCCGGCCGTTGCCGAGCGCCACGTGATATGTCGAGGCCTCGCCGCGATATGCCACTTCCTTGACGGTGCCCTGCAGCCGGTTCGGCAGATCCGGCAGCGAGGGCGCCAGCGCGATCTTCTCCGGCCTGACCGCCACCGCCGCCGCCTGGCCTTTCGCCGCGCCGCCGGCGACGCGGAAAGTGGCGCCGAGCTCGGCGCAGTTCAGCATCGCCATGCCCGCCTCGACCAGCGCCACCTGGCCCTCGAACAGGTTCACCGCGCCGATGAAGTCGGCGACGAAGCGGCAGCTCGGCGTCTCGTAGATCTCGGCGGGCGTGCCGGTCTGGATCACCCGGCCGTCGGACATCACCGCCATGCGGGAGGCCATGGTCATCGCCTCCTCCTGGTCGTGGGTCACCATCAGGAAGGTGACGCCGATCCGGTGCTGGATGCGGACGAGCTCGAGCCGCGTCTCCTCGCGGAGCTTGCGGTCGAGCGCCGCCAGCGGCTCGTCCAGCAGCAGGAGCTTCGGCTCGCGGGCGAGCGCGCGGGCCAAGGCCACGCGCTGGCGCTCGCCGCCGGAGAGCTGCTGCGGCTTGCGGGCGGCGAAGCGGCCCATCTGCACGAGATCGAGCAGCGCCTTGACGCGGCTCTCGATCTCCGCCCCCGGCCGACGGTCCTGCCTGAGGCCGAAGGCGACGTTCTCCGCCACCGTCATGTGCGGAAAGAGCGCATAGGACTGGAACATCATGTTGGTGGGCCGCGCATAGGGCGGGACATTCGCGACATCGGCGCCGTCGATCAGCACGCGGCCCTCATCCGGACGCTCGAAGCCCGCGAGCATGCGCAGCAGCGTGGTCTTGCCGCATCCCGACGGGCCCAGCAGCGCGAAGAAGGCGCCGCGCTCGATCGCCAGCGAGACGCCATCCACCGCGGCCGTGCCGCCGAAGCGCTTGCCGACGCCCTCCAGGCGGACGAAGGGAGCGCCCTCGCTCACGTCCCGGTCAGGTCCCCGTCTTGACGCGGGTCCAGGCGCGCGTGCGGGCGCGCTCGTATTGCGGCGTCACCGGCGTGTCGAAGAAGAGCCGCTTGCGCACCTCGGCGGTCGGATAGATGTTGGGGTTGTCGCGGATCTCGGGATCGACCAGCTTCGTCGCCTTGGCGTTGGGATTGGCGTAGGCGACCTCGTTGGAGATCGCGGCGGCGATCTCGGGCCGGAGGATGAAGTTGATGAACTTCAGCGCATTGTCGGGATGCGGCGCGTCGGCGGGGATCGCCATCTGGTCGATCCAGAGCATCGCGCCCTCCTTCGGGATCGAGTAGGCGATGGTGACGCCGTTCTTCGCCTCCTCGGCGCGGCTCTTGGCCTGGAATATGTCGCCGGAATAGCCGAAGGCGACGCAGATGTCGCCGTTGGCGAGGTCGTCGATGTATTGCGAGGAGTGGAACTTCCTGATCGAGGGACGGACGGCCTTGACGACATCGGCGGCGCGCTCGAGATCCTTCTCGTCGCGGCTCAAAGGCGGCCTTCCTGCATAGGCGAGCGCCGCCGGAAAGACCTCCTCAGCGGTATCGAGCAACGAGATGCCGCAGCTTCCGAGCTTCTTCGCGGTAGCGGGATCGAAGATCAGCTTCAGGCTCTCCACGGGCGCCTTGTCGCCCAGGACCGCCTTCACCTTGTCGACGTTGTAGCCGATGCCGGTGGTTCCCCACATGTAGGGGACGCCATAGGCGTTGCCGGGATCGGCGACCGCCGCGCTCGCCAGGATCTGCTTGTCGAGATTGCCGTAGTTGGTGAGCTTCGCCTTGTCGAGCTTGAGCAGGATCTTCGCCTGCGCCATGCGGGCGAGATAAGGGCTGGTGGACGGCACCACCACGTCGTAGCCGGAATGGCCGGCGGAGAGCTTCGATTCGAGCACGTCGTTGCTGTCGTAGACGTCGTAGCGCACCTTGATGCCGGTCTCGGCCTCGAACTTCGCCACCGTCTCCTTGGCGATGTAGTCGGACCAGTTATAGACATTGAGGACCGGCTCCTCGGCCCGCGCCGATCCCGCCGCCAGCACCGCGGCCACCGCCGCCGCCATCACCAGAAGCCGCATTTCCGTCCCCTCTTCGCCCGTGAGCCCGCGCGCGAATTCATGCGGTCTCGGCGGCGGGCTGTCAATTGCGGGAGGCGCCCGCTGGAAGAGCAGAGACCGCGCAAGACGGGCCCTCTCCGCCGCGATAGCGGGGGAGAGGGAGGGGATCCCTTGCGAAGCAATGGCGAGGGGGAGGTGGAGCGGTGCCGGCGCGGAGTTTGCTCGACCGGACCTTCATTCTGACAGTTCCCGCCCCACCTCACCCGGCCGCCGCTTTGCGGCGTCCACCCTCTCCCCCGCTATTCGCGGCGGAGAGGGTTTTGTCACCCGTTCGGCCGGCGGCGGGCCAGCATGAGGCCGTCGCCGACGGTCAGCAGGGCGGCGTCGACGCGGGCGTCGTCGCGGATCTTGAGGTTGAGGGCGCGCAGCGCCTCGGTGTCCTCGTCGTGCTTGCGATTGTCGGCGACGGCGCCGCTCCAGAGCACGTTGTCGATGGCGATGAGGCCGCCGGGACGGACGAGGCGCAGGCAGAGCTCGTAATACATGTCGTAGCCGGTCTTGTCGGCGTCGATGAAGGCGAAGTCGAAGGTCTCGGCGGCGCCTTGCCGGAGCAGGCCGGTGAGCGTCTCCGCCGCCGGCCCGAGGCGGAGCTCGATGCGGTTGGCGTGCCCCGCCTCGCGCCAGTAGCGGCGCGCCACCTGGGTCCATTCCTCGCTCACATCGCAGGCGACGAGCTTGCCGTCCCCTGGCAGCGCCGAGGCGACCGCCAAGGCGCTGTAGCCGGTGAAGGTGCCGATCTCGAGGGCGCGCCGGGCACCCACCAGCCTTGCCAGCAGCATCAGCAGCGCGCCCTGGTCGGCGCCGATCTGCATGCCGGCCATCGGCAGCTTCGCCGTCTCGGCGCGCAGGCGGCGCTGCAGCGGCGTCTCCTTGGCGATGATGAATCCGACGTAGCGCTCGACGGCCTCGGGCAAGAGCGAGCGGGCCATGGCCATGTCTCCCCACTCCACGCCCGACTCGGGCGCGGTCCAGAATGCTAGATCGGAAACATCGGCGCGGGAATGGCTCGCGCGCCGGCCCGGAAAGCCGGCGGCGTCAGGTCTCGTCCGGCGTGACGAAGCAGAGGACGGTGCCGTCGGGATGCGCGCAAACGACGGCGCGGCCGGTGGGATTGACGATGCCGCGCAAGATCTTCTCCTGCGGCACCACGACCCACCGCCCGTAGACCAGCGCCTCGTAACCCGCGGGCGTGCCGCGATAGTCGGTCATCCGGCAATCCGCCAGGGAGCAGCAGGAGGAGCCGGTGCCGGGCTGACGCAGATTCTGGAACCAGTTCGCATAGCGTCCGTCGGCATCCGGCGGCGGCGCCGCGCGCACGTCGAGATAGCAGAGCAGCACGAAGAGACCGGAGGCGAGAAACAACAAGATCCGCTGATTCCTGAGCATGGGGTTCTCGCGATCGGGATGGGCAGCTGCCCCGGAGGCCGGCAGCCTCAGTCGATGTGGCGCGCCCCGCGCACCCGGCAACATCGGCGCAAAAAGGCCCCGCACTGAACCTCGCTTTCGCCACAGGCCGGCACCCGCGGCCGGTGGTGTCTGGCCCCGGGAAAGATCGACCCACGATTTCGTGACCATGCGCCGCCGGAGGCGGGACATGCGCGATCCCGCGGTTCGTGCTAGGAAACCACTGGCATCTCAATGCCCAAACAGATTGGGGAGGCAATCATGGGACGTCTGGTTGCAATGACCGCCGCGACGGTGCTGGGTTTCGCCCTCGTCGCCTGCACACAGCAGCAGGGCCAGATGGCATCGGCTGGCGGCGTCACCTACGCGGCGCATCTGACCGGTCAGGACGAAGTGCCGCCCACCACCAGCACCGGAACCGGCGACGCGAAGCTGACCTATGACACCACCAGCAAGGTGCTGAGCTGGACCGTGACCTATAGTGGCCTCTCCGGCCCGGCGACCGCCGGCCACATCCACGGGCCCGCGGTGGCCGGCGCCAATGCCGGCGTGGTGATTCCGTTCGACAACGTGCCGAAGGCGGCCTCGGGCACCATCACCGGCAGCAAGGCGATCACCGACGCGCAGTACGCCGATCTCAACTCCGGCCGCTACTACGTCAACATCCACACGGATCAGAACAAGGGCGGCGAGATCCGCGGCCAGATCGCCCGGCAATAGCCGCAGGAATCGCCGGGGAGCGGCGCCGCCGCTCCCCGCCGTTCCTCTCGCTCAGAGAGTGCTCTC
>DATKPX010000633.1:0-2596 GCA_035523855.1 Allostellaceae bacterium | reverse complement strand
GCGAGATGGGCGAGGCGGTGCAGGCGGCGGTCGGCCGCAATGCCGAGTGGCGCGGCCGGCAATGCATCAACCTGCTGGCGCCGGAGGCGCCCACCAGCCCGGCGGTCCGCGCGCTGCTGGCGAGCGAGATCGGTACCCGCGCCGCCGAGGGCCATATCGGCCCGGTCAATCGCTGGTTCGCCGGCACCAAGCACATCGACGAGGTGGAGGCGCTCTGCGTCGAGCTCTTGAAGCGCTATTTCCGCTGCAATTACGCCGACCATCGGCTCTGCGCCTCGATGATCGGCAATGCGGTGGTCTATACCGCCCTCACCGATCCCGGCGACATCGTGATGACGGCGGCGCAGCCGGTGGGCGGCCATTCCTCGAACCGGGTGGACGGCCCCGCCGGCGCCATGGGCCGGAAGGTGGTCGACATCCCCTTCGACCCCACCGAGCTCACCGTCGACATCGACGGCTTCCGCCGGGCGGCGCCCCTGGTCCGGCCGAAGCTGGTGGCGCTCGGCCTCTCGATGACGCTCTTCCCGCAGCCGGTTGCGGAGATGAAGCAGGTGATCGGCCCGTGGGGCGGCAGGCTCTTCTTCGACGCCGCCCATCAGCTCGGCCTGATCGGCGGCCGGCAGTTCCAGGATCCCCTCGCCGAGGGCGCCGATGTCATGACGGGATCCGCCGGCAAGACCTTCGCCGGCCCGCAGTCCGGCATCATGGTGTGGGACGATCCCGAGATCACCCGTGCGTTGACGACGGCGGTATTCCCGGTCTGGGCGGCGACCCACCAGGTGAACCGCGTCGCCGCCCTGGCGCTCGCCACCGCCGAGGCGCTGGCCTACGGCACCGCGTTCATGGCGGAGATCGTCCGCAACGCCCAGGCGCTCGCCCGGGCGCTGGACGAGCGCGGCATCCCCATGCTCGGCCGCCACAAGGGCTTCACCACCACCCACCAGGCGATCGCCGACGTCCGCCGCTTCGGCCGCGGCCTCGAGGCGGCGCAGCGGCTGGAGCGCGCCAACATCATCGTTAACAAGAACTTGATTCCCGACGACAGGCCGGAGCACTGGGATTTCCCGGGCGGCCTGCGCGCCGGCACCATCGAGGTCACCCGTCTCGGCATGGGCGTCAGGGAGATGGAGGCGATCGCCGAGATGATCGCGCGCGTCCTGGTGCGCGGCGAGCCGCCGGAGACGGTGCGTCCGGATGCGCTGGCGCTGCGCAGCGGGTTCCAGACGCTCTACTACTGCTTCGAGAACGGCTTGCCGCCGCGCTAGGAACTCGGCGCGCATCTCTGCAACACTCCGCAAGAAAATGCGCGGCGGCGCAGAAAAAAGTGCCTTCACACGCCAGGGAAAGGGAAGAACCGATAAGATCGGTCCGTTCTCTTGACGAGGAGGCGTCGAGGGCGATGGCGCGGATGCGCTCGATCGGTATTTTTGCTTTGGCGGCGCGACACCTGCGCGCCGGCAGCCATGGGCGCGCCCGTCTGGTCGCGGCAATTTTAGCGATCACCGTCGCCGCCAGCAGCTCCGCCTGGGCGCTCGAAGAACTCCGCTATTTCCGCATCGGCACCGCCGCAACCACCGGCACCTATTTCCAGATCGGCGGCGTCATCGCCAACGCGCTGTCGAAGCCGCCGGGGTCACGGGACTGTGATCGCGGCGGCAGCTGTGGCGTGCCGGGCCTGGTGGCGGTGGCGCAGGCGACGCAGGGCTCGGTGGAGAACGTCGACGCGGTCGCCAGCGGCCGCCTCGAATCCGCCCTCGCCCAGTCCGACGTCGCCTATTGGGCCTATAGCGCCACCGGCCTCTTCAAGGGCAAGCCGCCGCTCACCAAGCTGCGCGCGATCGCCGCGCTCTTTCCCGAGAGCGTCCATGTGGTGGTGCGCGCCGACGGGCCGATCCACAGCCTCAAGGACCTCAAAGGCAAGCGCGTCGGGCTCGGCGAGAAGGAGTCCGGCACGCTGGTGGATGCGCGGCTGATCCTCGATGCCGCCGGCCTCGCCGAGAAGGACCTGAAGCCCGACTACTCGCGCCTCGCCGTCGCCGCGGCGGCGCTCGACCACGGCGATCTCGACGCCTTCTTCCTGTTCGGCGGCTATCCGGTGCCGGCGATCGCCGAGCTTGCCGCCAATGTCCCGGTGCGGCTGGTGCCGATGAGCGACGACGTCGCCGATCGCCTGCTGAAGAAATACCGCTTCTTCGCCCGCGACACGATTCCCGGCGGCACCTACAACGGTGTCGGCGAGGCGACGCCGACCATCGGCATGCGCTCGCTGCTGATCGTGAGCAGCGACCTGCCGGACGATCTCGTCTACAGCATCACCAAGGCGCTCTGGAGCGATCCGACGCGGCGGCTGCTCGATCAGGGCCATCCCATGGGCCACCGCATCCGCATCGCCACCGCCCTCGACGGCGTGCTGCTGCCGCTGCATCCCGGCGCCGAGCGCTACTACCGCGAGATCGGCGCCCAGATCCCCGAGGAAGCGAGCCACGTGAATTAGGCGTGGCGGAAACCGCCTGCGTTCTTCGACGCGCTCCCTTCGGTCGCCTGCTCAGGATGAAGTGCTTGGGAGCAGAAAGAAAATCTCCTCCTCCTGAGCAAG
>DATKPX010000632.1:0-14450 GCA_035523855.1 Allostellaceae bacterium | reverse complement strand
CCCGCCATCACGATGTCGCCCTTGGCGATCCGCCGGTTGGAGGGGAACTGGCGCGGCGCCGCGAGGTCCGGCGTCTCCATCGAGGTGACGCCGAAGGAATGGAGATAGGTGCTGCCGCCCCAGGGCACATAAGCGTGCTCGACGATGTCGGCCAGGTCGTGCTCGGTGAGGCCGGGCTTGATCTCGTCGCGCAGCGCCGCGATCGCATGGTCGCTCATGGCGGCACCGAGGCGCAGCCACTCCACCTCCTCGGCGGACTTCACCAGGCGGAGCCGCGCATAGGCGGCGTTGAGGTCGATGGCGCGGCCGTAGCGGGCGGCGAGGATGTCGTGCTGGGTGTAGGTGAGGGTGCCGATGACGCCGACCCGGCCCACCTTGGCGCCGCGGCGCGCCAGCTCCTCCACGGTGCGGCGGATCGTCGATTCGCCGCCCCATTCCACCTCGGCGTGCGCCAGGCGCTTGGCGAGCGGCACGTGGCTGTAATGCTGCACGAAGAGCGAGATCGGCAGGTTGGGCGTCAGCACGCCGATCGCCTCGGCGGTGACCGGCCAGCCGGTGAGCCAGGGCACCGCCGAGCCCGCGCGTTGGGCGCCGGCGATCAGCAGGTGCTCGATCTTCGCCGCTTCCATGATGCGCTCCATGCCCTGGCGGCGGCGCAGCATCTCCTCGTCGGAGAAGCGGGGGTATTCGTCGCGATAGAGCGCGCGCAGGCGGGTGGGCACCCAGCTCAGGTCGCCCGGGCCGACGCGCATCGCGGCGGGCTTGGCGGGTTTCGGAGCGCTCTGCGGCCTCGGCGGGGCCTTGCGGGCTTCCCGGCCCTTCGGGCTCGATTTCTTGGTATTCGCCCGGGCCATGCTTGAGGAGTCACCTGGCATCTGTGGTTGGAACCGGCGGGGCCGACTTTAGCGGGTCAAGGGCACAGGGTGAAGCAAGGACGCGCTGGAAGGGCTGGATTCCCCGCGTTTTTCGCCGTTCCGGCCGCCGGGGAC
The DNA here is from genome assembly GCA_035523855.1 of Allostellaceae bacterium. Lineage (GTDB taxonomy): Bacteria > Pseudomonadota > Alphaproteobacteria > ATCC43930 > CGMCC-115725 > DASZHJ01. Next base: position 13,461 of record DATKPX010000632.1, on the reverse strand, counting down.
GCCGGCATGCTGCATTGCAGCATCAACCGCGGTGCTCGCCAAGGCGGCTCTAATCCCTTGAGTTCGCCCAATCTCCGGCGGGGCGATCGGCGACGGGCCTGCAATCGAAAGTTGCCAATGCGAAGCGAGGCAAAGGCGCATCCTCCGCAAGGGGCGCCGCTGACCGGTGTTGCCCCTTCGGGGTCGGGCTACCCGCCGCGTCCGGGGTAGGGCCGGGGCGGACCGCGGCGCGACCACGTCCTGCCCAGGCGCCGGGCCGGGATGGACTCCGGCGGCACTTTCCGTCTATAAGCCACGGCCTTCCCGATGGGCACGCCCAGGTAGCTCAGTTGGTAGAGCACGTGACTGAAAATCACGGTGTCGGTGGTTCAATTCCGCCCCTGGGCACCATCCGCTGATCGCCGCCCTGCTGAGCGCGCCTACCGCTCCGTCACCACGCCGGTGTTGGCGTCGATGGTGACCGGGACCATGCGGCCGTCGCGGCTCGCCATCCCGGTATAGGTATTCCCGTTCCGCTGCAGGTTCTGGACGTTGGTGAAGCCCTGCGCCGCCAGCGCGGAATGGGCCTGCGGGACGGTCATGCCCTGCGCCGAGGAGCCGGGAGTGAACGTGGTCGAGCCGCCGGCTCCCGCAGGCGTGCCGGCGGGGCCGTTCAGGGGCGGCATCCCCGGCGTGACGCGCGGCGGGTTGCCGGCACCCGGCCGGTTGGTCCCGGGCATGGCATTCTGCGCTCCCGCGATGGGCGCGAGGGTGAGCAGCAGCGCCGTCAGCAAAATCAGCGAGCGAAATCCCTGCATCGGAAGCCTCCCAACTCCAAGCAGCCGCGATCCCTGTTCAACTCAGAACCGCGATCGCAAGAGGAAGGTTCCGGCCGACGCAGAGAGAGCTGCCGGAATGGGAACCTGTGCTCCTTCGAACGGTTCTTAATGACAGACGTTTCGAGGAGGAGAAGATCATGCGCATGCTGCCATTGCTGGTCCTCGTGGTTCCGCTTGCCCTCGCGGCCTGCGGCGGCGACGAGCACAAGACCGTCGTCGTCAATCCGCCGCCCAACAGTACCGTGGTGGTGCCGCCGAACGGCCAGCCGCAGGTCCAGCCGGCCTGTCCGCCCAACACGGCCTGTTAGCGCGACGCCACGCGCGAGCAACGAAAGCCCGCCGGGCGATCGCCTGCGCGGGCTTTCTTCTTGCCCCATCCCGACCTGTCGGCGCGAGGGCGCCGGGTATATCCTGCGACGAGCGGCGCGCGGATGCGCGCCGGCAGCGGGGGCTCGCCGCATGGAGAGGCAGGACGGAAGAGGGCTGCCGGTGACCGCGCACTCCGATGCGGAGATCGCGGCGCTCGACGTCTTCATCGCGCGGCTCGCCCGCATCGATCGCGGCGCGGAGGCGATCCTGGAGGCGGCGCGGTGCTTTCCGGAGACGCCGATGGTCCAGCTCTGCGCCGCCGTCTTCTGTCTCTTCGGACAGACGCCGGGCTCGGAGCAGGCCGCCGCGACCTATCTCGATGCCGCCGCGCCTTCGCTCACCGCCGCACACCAGCGCGAGCGCCGCTTCCATCAGGCGCTGAGCCTCTGGCAGCGGCGCGACCATCTGGGCGCGGTCGCCGCCCTCGAGGCGATGACGCAGGAGTGGCCGCGCGATCTCCTCGCCGCGAAAATCGCGGAGTTCCTCTACTACGTCCTCGGGCAGCAGCAGGAGGGGCCGCGTTTCCTGCGCCACATGGCGCGCCTCGCCGCCGCCAATGCCGGCGATCCCGATTTCCTCGCCGCGCACGCGTTCGCCCACGAGCTCTGCGGCGACGCCGACACCGCCGAGCGCCTGGCGCAGCAGGCGCTCGACATCGACATCCGCACGCCCTGGGCGCATCACTGCCTCGCCCATGTCTATCTGCGCCGCGGCGCCACCGATGACGGCATCCGCCGTCTCGAGGAATTCCTGCCGCTCTGGATGCAAACCGGCCGCGTCATCCACTGCCACAACGCCTGGCATCTCGCCGTCGCGCATCTGAACGCCCTCGCGCTGGAGCGGGCGCAGCACCTGCTGCGCCGGCACATCTGGGGCATCACGCCGGATTACGTGGGCGAGCAGGTGGACGCGATCGCGCTGCTGTGGCGGATCGAGATGGCGGGCGGGCGCGGGGATGCGCTCTGGCCCGCGCTCGCCGAGCATGCGGAGGCGCATGCCGGCGACTGCTACATGCCCTTCCTCAATGCGCATTTCGTCTATGCGCTGGCGCGCGCTGGACGCGACGACGCGGTCACCCGCTGCCTCGATCGGGTCCGCGAGCGCGCCGCGGCGGCGGATGCGGAGGCGAAGCGCAGCTGGCGTCCGATGGGCGCGGCGCTGGTGGAGGCGGTGGCCGCCTTCGCGCGCGGCGAAGCGGCGAAGGCCGCTGCTCTCCTCGATCCTGTCATCGGCGGAGTGACGCTCGGCGGCGGCAGTGACGCCCAGGTCGATCTCTTCCGGCAGACCTACTTCCACAGCCTGCGTGGTGCCGGCCGGCCCTCGGACGCCAAGGCTTATTGGCATGCGGTGACGGCGGGTCGTCCGCTCACGGCGCTCGACCGCTCGTGGCTCGGCGCGGCCGCCTAGCGCCTGGAGGGCCGGACCTCGATCATGCCGGCTTGCCGGAGTGCCAGATCGCGAGCGAGGTCGGGTTCGGCGCGTCATGCGGCAGGAACATCTCGGTGGCCATGAAGCTGGTCCTGAAACCGAACTGCTGGCATGCCTGGCTGAGAGAAGCCGCGAAGTTCACGTTCCAACCCTTGTCAGTAATGAACTCCCGGTGCGCCTGGCTCGCGGGCCCGAGATCCGCGACTTGAAATCCGAACGGCTCGAAGTGAAGCGCGGTCACCGCGGACGCGACACGCGAGATCGCCAGAAAGAATTCCGGCAGGATGAGCTCCACCTGCTCGAGCGAATGCACGGTGAACACCAGCGCCCGCTGCAGGGGCGGCAGAACCCTGAAATCGGGCTTCAGGTGATCGAAGCGGAAGAACGTCGCCTGCATGCGCGGCTCCAGCGCCGCCAGCTCGCTGGCCATGGCGACGCCGCTCTCGGTCAGCTCGCCGCCGAAATACGGCACCTGGGACGGGCCGCCGTTGTAGAAGATCTCGAACAGATTCTGGCCGTAGCCGCACCCGAGCTCGATGACAGCGTCATAGGGGCCGGTCTCGGCCAGGTAGTCGATGATGAAATTATGCAGGTTGTCGCGGGCGTGGTACGGCACCAGCATCACGTTGCCGCGGAGCGAGGTCAGCCGGAAGGCCGGCGTCCCCGCCGGCGTCGTGCCCAGCTGCGTCGGCCAGGTCTGCTTTTCCCACCGCGAGTCCGTCGACCTGGCGACGACACTGAATTTTCGCTGGTGGGCTTCGAGCTGTTTGATGACGCGGTACGGGCTGGTCTCGCCGACGGCGATGAGGGAGCGCATGAAGGTCGCCCGCACGGCCCAGATCTGCTCGTAGTAGCCGCGCCAGCCCTCGCTCTGGTGCCCGGCGATCATGCCGTCGTTCATTCGCAGCCTGCCGGAGAAAAGCGAAGCCCTCGAAGGAAACCTCCGCGATTATGCCTAATAATGGGTTAACCCGCGCGCCGCTTGCCTAGAGGCCGAGGTCGCCGAGCCCGGGATGATCCGCCGGCCGCGGGCCCGGCGCCGGCCAGTGGAATTTGCGATCGGCGGCGGCGATCGGCAGATCGTTGATGGAGGCGATGCGCCGGCGCATTAGCCCGTTCTCGGCGAATTCCCAGTTCTCGTTGCCGTAGGAGCGGAACCAGTTGTTGGAATCGTCGTGCCACTCATAGGCGAAGCGCACCGCGATGCGGTTTCCCGCGAAGGTCCAGAGCTCCTTGATGAGGCGGTAATCCAGCTCGCGCGCCCATTTGCGCTGCAGGAAGGCGACGACCGCCGGCCGGCCGTGCAGGAACTCGGCGCGGTTCCGCCACAAGCTGTCCTCGGTGTAGGCGAGCGACACTTTCTCGGGGTTGCGGCTGTTCCAGCCATCCTCGGCGGCGCGGACCTTCGCGGCCGCGGCCTCCGCGGTGAAGGGCGGCAACGGGGGACGGCTTTCCGGGCTGCTCATGGTCGATCTCTCCATAGTCCGGCATGCAGGTGTGGAGGCATATAGATCGCGGAAGCCCGACGACGTCCCGTCACATCGACGCGAGCCGGCGGCGGCTTGTCGCGCCTCAGGGCGTCACGAAGCCGTAGATGCCGTTGCCCTGGCAGCCCGGCGCCGTCGCGGTCACCAGGAAGCGGCCAGGCCGGCGGCCGGCGGTGAGCGAGAACATGGCGGCGGTGACCCCGGCGGGGATCGTCACCTCGATCGGCGTTCCCGGCGGCTCGCGGTCGAGGGCGACGGCCCCGGTATAGCCGCGGCCGCCAGTGCTGGCGATCTCGATGACGAGCGGCCGCGTCGGCGGACGGTCCACCTCGATCCTGAGATCGATCGTGCCGCCGGGCTTGAGCCGGAAGTCGTTGGCGGAGAAACGGAGGTTGGGCGGCGTGAAGTCGACGACCACGGCATTGTCGGCGCAGTACCAGCGGCAAGCGCCGGCGACGAAAAGCTCATGCGACCAGGTCGGCGTGCCGAACCTTCCGTAGACGCCGCTGCCGGCGGCGAAGGGGCCTTGCCGCGCGATGCTGGTGCCGTCGGGCGCCGGCGGTGGGGTGAACGCGGCGGTGATGTCCTGCCCGTCGAGGCTGGCGCGGAAGCCGCCCCGGTAGTTCGGACCGAAGCGCACCTGGTAAAGGGTCACGGGATCGGCGGCGATCTCGGCGATGCTGGCGGCCGGCCGCGCGGGGAGGTCGATCTGCACCGCGCCCGCGCAGGACTGCAGCGCCATCGGGAGAGCGACGGCCAGCGGGAGCCTCCAAGCGGTCATTGCGGAATCTCCGGCCTCGCGCGGGTGGGTGGGTCGCTCCGCGGGTGGCAAAGGAACTCGACACTCTCCGGCCGCGTTTCTACCACGGGTTCCCCGTGGCTTGCGGCCTGGAGATAGGGAGTGCCGTCTCTGCGACCGTTTTTGCCGCTGCTCGGCAGCGCGCGGTCGCTTTCCGCCGGCGGCGATCGCTGCACTGCCGCGCCTTGCGACTGACGATAGAGGTGGGGCACCGGCTCCTTCGCCCATATGCGCGCCGCGCCTGATCCGCTAGAATTGCGGGCGATCTCGGCTGGAGCCGTCAGCGGTCCTGTCACGGGATTGAGCGCAGCGCCTTCGACCGTCCCGACTTCGGCTGCTCCGGGTATCCGGCGCGGGGCTCGTCCATGCGAGCGCCGGCGTCGTGACCCGACCCGATGCAATGGAGGTGCCGATGGCAGTTTCAATCACACGCGAGGCCGTGGGCGTCTTTCACGACGCCCGGTCCTTCGAGGCGGCGGCGGACGATCTCCTGATCATGGGCTTCGATCGCTCGCTCCTGAGCCTGATGGCGAGCGTCGAGACGGTCGAGCGCGAGCTCGGACATCTCCGAGCGAGCGCCGCGGGGATCGCCGATGATCCCCTGGTGCCGCGCGTCGCGTTCTTCGGCAGCCGGTCGCGCACGGTCCTGCGCGACGCGCTCGCCGCCGGCCTCATCTATGCCGGCGCGACCGCCGCCGCCGGCGTGGTGGTGGCCTCAGGCGGCACCGTCGGCGCGGCGATCGCCGCCGCCGCGGTGCTCGGAGGCGCGGGCGGGACGCTCGGTCTCGCCTTCGGCCGCGCCCTGCAGACCCGGCATGGCCGCTATCTTGCGCAGCAGATCGAGCACGGCGGCATCCTGCTCTGGGTGCGCACGCTCACGCCCGACTGGGAGCGGCGCGCGGTCGAGACGCTGGAGCGTCACGGCGCCGCGGGCATCCATGTGCACGACCTTCCCGCCGGAGCGGTGCCGCGCATCGAGGGTGTGTCGCGGGAGCTTGCCTGGATCAACAAGCCGCTGGCGGCGATGTTCGCGCCGGCAAGGCCCAACCTGCACTGACGCCGAGGGCGCGCCGCCGCCGTTTCCCCACGCCGCGCCGCGCACTAGGATGGGCCTGAGCCTGTTCCTTCCGCGGGCGCGCGATGTGGGATGAGATCGCCACGGTGATGAAAGGCGCGGTGCGCGGCTGGGCGCGCGACCGCGCCCCCAGCATGGGCGCGGCAGTCGCCTACTACACCGTCTTCTCCATGGCGCCGATCCTGCTGGTGGTCATCGCGGTCGCCGGCATGGTGTTCGGCGACCAGGCCGCGCGAGGCGCCCTGGTGGGCAACCTGCAGGGCATCATGGGGCCCGAGGGCGCCCAGGCGCTCGAGGCCATGATCAAGCACGCGGCGGTGGGGGAGGCAGGGCCGATCGCCACCATCGCCGGGGCCGCCGCGCTGGCGATCGCCTCGACCGCGGTGCTGATGGAGCTGCAGGCGGCGCTCAACGTGGTCTGGAAAGTGCCGCCGGCGCCGGGGATCAATCTCTGGCTGCTGGTGAAGCACCGGCTGCTCTGCCTTGCGATCATCCTGGCGAGCGGCGCGCTGCTCGGCGTCACCCTCGCCGCCAGCGCGGCGATCCACGCCTTCTCCTACTATCTGAGCGCCTTCGCCGGCGGCGCGTTGCCGGTCATCCTGCACGCCATCAACATCGCCATCAGCCTCGCCATGGCGACGCTGCTGTTCGGCATGATCTACAAGATCCTGCCCGACGCGCAGGTGCGCTGGCGCGACGTCTGGGTCGGCGCCGCGGTCACCAGCGTGCTCTTCACCGTCGGCAAATACGCGATCGGCCTCTATATCGGCAGCAAGCAGGTAACCTCGGTCTATGGCGCCGCCGGCGCCCTCGTCATCATCCTGCTCTGGGTCTACTACTCGACGCAGATCCTGCTGTTCGGCGCCGAGATCACCAAGGCGCACGCGGACTGGCGCGCCCGGCGCGAGGGCAGGGAGCCGGCGCGCCGGGCGGAGCCGAGCCCCCGCGGCGCGCCGGGCTGACCCCGCCTATTTCCCGCGCTTCTTGAGCCAGTCCTGGTAGCGCTGCAGCGCCGCCTCTTTCGGCGGATAGGTCCCGACGATCGAGGCGCCGTTGCGCACTTCCTCGATCACGAACTCCTCCAGCTGCTCCTGCGCCGCCGCGTCCGCCGCCACCTCGGCGGCGAGATGGCGCGGCACCACGATGACGCCCTCGCCATCGCCCACCAGCACGTCGCCGGGAAAGACGCCGACGCCGCCGCAGGCGATCGGCACGTTCATGTCGACGGCGTGATGGCGCGCCAGGTTGAGCATCGGCGCCGGCCCGCCGAAATAGACCGGGAAGTCGAGCTGGGCGATCTCGGGCGAATCCCTGAGGCCGCCGTCGCTGACGAAGCCGGCGACACCGCGCTTCATCAGGCGCGTCATCAGGATCGAGCCGCCGGATGCCGCGCTCGCATCGCCGCGGCAGTCGCAGATCAGCACCTGGCCGGGCGGCGCCGCCTCGATCGCCTTGCGCTGCGGATGATTGGGGTCGTTGAAGACACCGACATGGTCGAGATCCTCGCGGGCGGGGATGTAGCGGAGCGTGAAAGCCTCGCCGACCATGAGGCCGGAGCCCTTGGCCAGCTGGCGCACGCCCTGGATCACCGTGTTGCGCAGTCCCCGCTTGAAGAGCTGGGTCGAAAGCGTTGCGACGCTGCACTTCTTCAGCAGCGCCTTGATGTCGTCGTTAATCACGTCCATGGCGTCTCCCTTCGATCTCCGATCAGGCATGGTAATATGGTAGCATATATGGTACGCGTGCAGTATGCACAGAGGTCGCCGTCAGAGAGGCAACCGGATGAAACGGAGTGCGGGGAGGATGCCTGAGGCCGCTCAGAAGCACGAGGCCGGCGCGGATGCGCGGATCGTGCCGATGCGGCGCCAGACCATCGCCGTCCAGGTCCGCGCCTTGCTGCGCCGCGATATCATCGTCGGGCGCCTGCCGCCGCGCACCATGCTCTCCGAGCAGGAGCTGTCGCAGCGCTTCGGTGTCTCGCGCACGCCGATCCGCGAGGCGCTGATCAAGCTCGCCGAGGAAAATCTCATCGAGATCTACCCGCAATACGGCTCCTTCGTGGCGCCGATCAAGCTCACCGAGGTCTTCGACAGCCAGTTCGTCCGCGAATCCCTGGAGTGCTCCGCCATCGAGCGCGCGGTCGAGCGCATCGACGCGGCGCAGATCAAGGCGCTGAACGCCTCGCTGCAGCATCAGCGGGTGCTGCATCGCGCCGGCGATCACGAGGAATTCTTCCTTGCCGACGAGCGCATGCATGCGCTCATCATGGAGATCGCCGGCCACGCCAATGCCTGGCGCCAGGTCGAGAACGCGAAGGCGCAGATGGATCGCGTGCGGTTCCTCTCCATGCGCAACGTGCGCAAGAAGCCCTCGGTGATCGCCGAGCACACGCTCATCATCGATCGCCTTGTCCATCGCGATCGCGACGGCGCGCTCGCCGCGATGCGCGCGCATCTGCGGGGCCTCTTCCGCTCGGTCGAGATCCTGACCGCGATGGAGGCCGCCTATTTCGCCGAGGAGGGCGGCGGGTCGTCGGGCCCGCCGCCGCGGGCCGTCGCCGGCCGCTGAGGAAGTTGTCGCGTAGTCGTCGCATATCTGAAGCAAGGTCAAACATCGTGGGAGGATCGCTATCATGCTACTGAAACCATCGCGCCGCGCCGTCATCGCTGGGATCGCCGGCTCCGCTTTCATCGACGGCAAGGTGCTGGCGCAGGGCGCGCTGCAGCTGCCGAAATCGCCGGTGTCGCTCAACTTCGTCGACGTCGCCGGCAATCTGGCGCTGACCCAGCCGGCGCTCGAGAACTATCGCAAGATGAAGCCGCAGCTGGTCTCCAGCATGACCTTCACCAAGGCGCCGGCGCCGGAGCTGCCGGGCAAGATCAAGGCGCAGCAGGATGCCGGCCGCATCGACATCGATGGCGTGCTCACCGGCATCGACGCGCTCTCGGCCGGCGTCGACCAGAAGCTCTGGGTGCATCTGCTGCCGGAATACGCCTCGAGCCTGCCCAAGCTCGACGACATCTACCTGCCGGGCGCCAAGCAGATGCAGGGCCTGGCGCAGAGCCAGGGCATCTGCATCGTCTTCTGCCAGGCGGGCCCACTGATCGAGTACGCGCCCGACCGGGTCAAGGATCCGCCGAAGACGGTGGAGGAGCTGCTCGCCTGGGCGAAGGCGCATCCCAACCGCTTCATGTACGCGCGTCCGGCGAACTCCGGCCCCGGCCGCGTCTTCATGATGGGCCTGCCCTATCTCCTCGGCGACAAGGATCCTCATGATCCCAAGGGCGGCTGGGACAAGACCTGGGCTTATCTGAAGGAACTCGGCCAGTACATCGAGTATTATCCCTCCGGCACCGGGCCGGTGATGAAGGAGCTGGGCGAGGGCTCGCGCGACATGATCCCGACGCAGATGGGCTGGGACATCAACCCGCGCGCGCTCGGCGTGGTGCCGAAGGAAGTGAAGGTGGGGACGCTCAAGGGCTTCCACTGGATCCTCGACGCGCACTATCTCTGCATCCCCAAGGGCCTGGCGCCGGAGAAGATCGCCGTGATGATCGACCTCCTGAACTACATGCTGTCGAAGCCGGCGCAGGCGATCACCTACGATGCCGGCTACTTCTATCCCGGCCCTGCGGTGAAGGACGTGCCGCTCTCGATGGCGCCGAAGGAGAGCCAGGACGTGATCAAGGAGTACGGCCGTCCCGAGTATGAGAAGATGATCACCGACAATCCGCAGGAGCTGCCGCTGCTGCCGGATCAGCTGGTCTACGCCTTCAGCCGGTGGGACAAGGACATCGGCGCGGCCAAGACGAAGTAGCACGTGGAGAACGGGTGGTATGATCGCGGCGTCGCGTAGCTTCCGCAAGTTGCGGCTCGATCGAGTGAGCCGCGACTTCGGTATCCTGAACGCGCTGAAGGACGTATCGCTGGAGGTCGGGCGGGGCGAGTTCATCGCTCTGCTCGGCCCCTCCGGCTGCGGCAAGTCGACGGCGCTCAACTGTCTCGCGGGCCTGTTGCCGCTCACCGGCGGCGGCATCTGGCTCGACGACCACCGCATCGACCGCCTGCCGCCGGAAGGCCGCGGTTTCGGCATGGTGTTCCAGAACTACGCGCTTTTTCCGCACATGAACGTGCGCAAGAACATCGGCTTCGGCCTCAAGATGCAGGGCAAGCCCAAGGCCGAGATCGACCAGAAGGTCGAGGAGGCGTTGGGGCTGGTGCGGCTCACGCAGCAGGCGGCGAAGCTGCCGGGCCAGCTCTCCGGCGGCCAGCAGCAGCGCGTGGCGATCGCGCGCGCCATCGTCATCGAGCCGCCGCTGGTGCTGATGGACGAGCCACTCTCCAATCTCGACGCCAAGCTCCGGCTCGAGATGCGGGCGGAGATCCGGCGCATCCACGGCCTGGTGGGATCGACCACGATCTACGTGACGCACGACCAGGACGAGGCGCTGTCGCTCGCCGACCGCATCGTGGTGCTGCGCGACGGCGTGGTGCGCCAGGTCGGAACGCCGAGCGACCTCTACAGCCGGCCGGCGCATCCCGACGTCGCCGAGTTCATGGGCTATCGCAATCTTGTGCGCTCGCGGGCCGCGGTCTCGGCGAGCGGCGCCATCAAGGTGCAGGTGGGCGGCGCCACGCTCTCCGGCGTGCCGGTGGGGCCGGTGCCGGACGGCGAGGCGACCGTCGCGATCCGGCCGGAGGATCTGACGCCGCGCACCGGCGGCCCGATCGCCGTCACCGTGGCGACGGCGGAATATCGCGGCCGCGATTTCTACGGCATGGCGCATACCGCCGACCGCACCGAGCTTTATTTCCGCTCGGAGCAGCGCGTGGCGCCCGGCGAGACGCTGCAGCTCGGCGCCGACGCGTCGCGGGTGCTGATCTACGGAGAAGCGGCGTGACGACGATCTCGAGCAGCGAGCCGCGATCGGTAGCGCCGCGGGAGCGGGTGCCGCTTCGCCTCGTCCTGGCGCAGCGCGGCCTCGACGGCGTGACGCTGCTGGTGCTGCCGGCGGTGCTCTTCATCGTCGCGCTCTTCGTCTATCCCTTCATCTACGGCCTGGTGCTGTCGATGGAGCCGAAGACCGGCGACTGGCTCGCGAACTACCGCACGTTCTTCTCCGAGCCCTTCCTCTACGACACCATCGCCAAGACCATGTGGCTCGCCTTGCCGTCGACGCTGGTCAACATCCTGATCTCGGTGCCGGTGGCGATGCGGGTGCGGCTGATGCGCCGCCAGCGCCTGCTCACCACCATCCTGGTGCTGCCGATCACCCTCGGCACCGTGCTGATCGCCGAGGGGCTGCTGAACTATCTCGGGCCGCAGGGCTGGCTCAACCGTACGCTCATCTATTTCGGCCTGCTCTCCAGCCCGATCCGCCTCGTGCACAACTACTGGGGCGTTTTCCTCTCGCTGGTGGTGTCGGGCTTCCCCTTCACTTTCCTGCTGGCACTCTCCTACGTCACCGGCATCGATCCGTCGCTGGAGCAGGCGGCGGCGACGCTCGGCGCCACTGCGCGCTCGCGCTTCTGGAACATCTTCCTGCCGCTGCTGGCGCCGGGCCTCGCCATCACTTTCTGCCTCTCCTTCGTGCAGACCTTCTCGGTGTTCCCCTCCGCCGTGCTGCTGGGCGCGCCCGCCGGCGTGACGCGCGTGATCTCGATCGCCGCCTATCAGGCGGCCTACGAGCAGTACGACTATTCGATGGCCTCGGCGATCGCGATGATCATGGGCTTCTTCCAGCTCCTGGTGGTGGTCCTCGTGCTCGCCGGGCGCGGTCTCTTCTATCGCGGCCCGGCCGGCGGCGCGAAAGGGTAGGGCCATGCGACGCGACAGCACCATCGGTTCCCGTCTCTGGACCATCGCGGTCTGGGCCCTCGTCGTCTTCTTCATCGTGAACCTGATCGCGATGGTCGCGACCGTGGTGGTGAACTCGCTGGGCACGCGCTGGCTCGGCACCTGGCTGCCGGCGGGCTTCACCACCAAGTGGTATGCTTCCGCCTGGGACGAGTTCCAGCTCGACCAGGTGCTGATCGTTACCTTCCAGGTGGTGGGGCTGGTGGTGATCCTCTCGGGCGCGCTCGGCGTCCCGGCGGCCTACGCGCTGGCGCGCCGGGAATTTCCCGGCAAGAAGCTGGTGACGCTGCTCTTCCTGCTGCCGCTGCTGGTGCCGCCGATCACCTTCGGCATTCCCCTGGCGACCGTGCTCTACAGGGCTGGCCTCGCCGGCTCGATGTCCGGCGTCGTCCTCGCCAACCTGGTGCCGACGGTGCCCTTCGTCATCCTGGTCATGATCCCCTTCATCGAGCAGATCGATCCCCGCGTGGAGGCGGCGGCGCGCGTGTTCGGCGCCGGCACCGCGCGGCTCTTCCTCTACGTGCTGCTGCCGCTCCTGGCGCCGGGCATGCTGGCGGCGCTGCTGCTGGTGCTGGTGCGGACCATCGCCATGTTCGAGCTCACCTTCTTCACCGCCGGCCCCACCAGCCAGACCCTGGTGGTCGCGCTCTACTACGCCGTCTATGCGGCGGGCGTGCGCGCCGGCCAGTCGATCGACGCCATGGCGGTGATCTACATGGTGACGACGCTGGTCTGGCTCCTGATCGCGCTGCGCTTCGTCAATCCGACCCAGCTGGTCACCCGCGCCAAGCGCGAGGCGGCGCACTGAGCGCCGCGCTCAGCCGCCCTTGACGCCGCCCGCGGTGAGGCCGGTGACGATCTCGCGCTGCACCACCACGGTGAGGATCAGCACCGGCAACGTCACCAGCAGCGCCGCGGCGGCGAGCGGCCCCCAGGAGATCTGCTCGAAGGTGAGCACGTTGTAGACCGCGACCGGCAGGGTCCGCGTCTCGCGGCCGGCCAGCACCACGCCGAAGATGAAGTTGTTCCAGGAGAAGATGAAGGCGAGGATCGAGGCCACGACGATGCCGGGCTTCGACAGCGGCAGCGCCACGTAGCGGAAGGCCTGCCAGAGGGTGCAGCCGTCGATCAGCGCCGCCTCCTCGAGATCGGGATGCAGGCTCTCGAAGAAGCCGATCATCACCCAGACCACGATCGGCACGGTGATCACCAGATGGGTAATCACCAGCGGCCACAGCGTGCCGGTGAGGTTCAGCGCGCGGAACAGGATGAAGAGCGGGATCAGGTAGGAGAGGTTGGGGGTGATCCGCGCGATCAGCACCAGCACCGCGATCTTGTATGCCTTGGCCTTGGCGATGCCGTAGCCGGCGGGAATGCCGACTGCGAGCGCGAGGAGGGTGGCGCTGCCGGTGACGATGATGCTGTTGAGGAGATAGCGCGCGAAGGGGCTGGCCTGGAACACCTGGATGAAGTTCGCCAGTGTCGGATGCTCGGGAATGAAGATCGGCGGATAGGAGATGTTCTCGATCTCGGTCTTGAGGGAGAGCGACAGCATCCAGAGGAAGACCAGGATCGCCGGCGAGACGATCACGACGACCGAGAGGAAGAACCCGACCCGCATCAGCGTG